>CALKJV010000140.1 GCA_937995505.1 uncultured Bacteroidia bacterium
CTTAGCGGATTTTTCTGTGAGCTCCACCAGTTCTTTTTTTACAGCAGCAAGCTCGTGCTGGAGGGTATTTTTTTCGCTTTCCAGCCGACTTACTTGTGCGGCTTGCTGCGAAGCCTGGGCCTGGAGCCAAGCTATGCGAGCTCGAGCCCAACCCCACACGACCAAGGCCCCTATAAATACGCCTAAAACTACCCACAGGATGAAGTCCATGCCTCAAAGATACGCTTTTATGGGTCTACGTGGAAGGTCACGCAGGCAGCATGGGCCCCCCAGCGCTTCTCCTGGGCTTGGCGTAAGCGGAGGAGCCCCTCCCGCAGCTCCTGATAAGCATAGCGGGGAGGGAGCTTGAGGAGAATCTGCATGTGGTAGCGACCGCGCAGCCTTGGAATTTCGGCATATACGGGGCCTAAGATCTGCATCTGCGGCCACGAAGCTAAGGCCTCTGCCCACAGCTGCGCCTGCGCCTCTAAGGCAGAGGACTCCGCATGAAAGAGATTCACTGCCAGTAGGCGGCGAAAGGGGGGATAGCCGTAGCGCTTCCGATGAGCCAAGGCCCCCTCCGCCCAAGTCGTATAAGGCACCGTAAGCTGATGAAAGAGCGGCGTCTCGGGCTTGAAAGCCTGTATTACAATATGACTGGCCATTCCCCGCCGCCCAGCTCGCCCCATCAGCTGCACCAGTAGCTGATAGGCCCGTTCCTCCGCCCGGAAGTCCGTACGCCCCAAAAGGCTATCCGCATACAGCACCCCCACGAGCGTGACTCGCTCAAAATCTAGCCCCTTCGTAACCATTTGAGTGCCTATCAGAATATCGGCCTCTCCCCTCTCAAAGGCAGCGATGATGGCTTCATGGCTGCGAGCACCAGTCGTATCGCGGTCTAACCGTAAAACCCGAGCCGAAGGAAAAAACTGGCTTAGCTGCTCTTCTATCCTTTCGGTACCGATGCCCGAGAGCGAAAGACGGTCACCCCCACAAACCCCACAGCGGGCCGGCAGGCGCTCTCTGTAGCCACAATAGTGACACACTAAGCTATGGCTATGCTTGTGATAAGTAAGCGTGACGGCGCAATCGGGACATTCCCAGCGATGGCCGCAAGTTTGGCACAGAAGCATAGGCGCGTAGCCCCGCCGATTGCGAAAGAGAATGACTTGTTGGCCCCGTGCCAAGGTCTCTTCAATAAGCTCGCGCAGCACCGAAGAGAAAACCCCCGTACTGAGCCGTTCTCGCAGCTCCGTGCGCATATCCACAATCTCTAAGGTGGGCGGTACGCTGGGCAGAGCCTTTTCCGGCAGAGAGACGAGGGCATACTTCCCTTGGAGGGCGTTTTGGTAGCTCTCCAGAGCAGGCGTAGCCGAACCCAACACGATAGGAATGCCCCGCAGCCGAGCATAGTAGATGGCAGCGTCGCGGGCTTGATACAAGGGGGGACGGCCCTCTTGCCCGTAAGAGGCTTCGTGCTCCTCATCTATGATAATAAGCCCCAAGCGATGAAAGGGCAAAAACAGCGCCGAGCGAGTACCCACCAGCACATCTACGGCGTCTTCGCGTACGGCCCGCCAGATACGGAAGCGCTCCACCTCCGAAAGGCCGCTATGGTAAAGCTCCATCGCTTCTCCGAAGGTGGCGCGCAGCCGATCCAAGGTCTGTTTGGTGAGGGCGATTTCTGGGAGGAGGTATAGCACTTGGCGACCCGCTCGCAAATACTGCCGCATCAGCTCTAAGTACAAGAAGGTCTTCCCGCTGGCCGTAACCCCATGCAGGAGCACAGGGCGAGTAGCATTTTCAGTGAGGGCCGATTGTATGGACTGGAGGGCCGCCTGCTGAGCCGGTGTAAGGGTGTACGGCTGGAGCGGCCGAGCATACAAGCGTTGGTAGTAGTCTCGTGCAGGTACCCTTTCTACGAGGCCTGCTCGCAAAAGCATACGCAGACGCTTCCCCTCTCGCCGTAAAAGGTGGGCATAGGACAGGGGGTCACCCCGTAGCGTACGCTGCAAAAGCTCCAAAAAAAGGGGCTGCAAGGTAGGATCTAGCTTTTCCCAAGCCGCTTGAAAGGCCGCAGCTTCTCGGTACGGCTCTGCTACTTGGATAAGCGAGGGAGGGCGGCGCACTGTCTGCCGTACCACTGCTGTTAATTGTACGGCTCCGCTGCGCTCCCATTGGCGCAGGAGGGTAAGTAGCTTTTTCGGTGGGCGACCAATAGCCCGACTTACTCGCCTGAGCGAAAATACCTCCCACTGCCGCAGCTGGGCGACAAGCTTTTTGGGGCGCAACTTCGCCAGGGACTCTCCCTTCTCACGCCAGCGCACTTCCCAATCCGTGATGCTTCCAATCTGTCCAGGCAAAGCAATAAAAGCCACATCCCCCGGCGAAGCCATGTAGTAAAACACCAGCCACCGAAAAAACGCCAAACCCTCCGAGTCGTACAGGGGCTCTGCATCTAAGCGCTGCAGGATAGCTTTTGCTGGGTATTGAGGCGGACGCTCGCTGGTCTCCATAAGCAGCCCCACATAAGGGGTATTGCGTTTGCCTAGCGGTACGAGCAAGCGCATGCCGGGTGCGTAGGGCCCAGCTTCCGCAGGCAGTGCGTAGCTAAGCGCTTGCAGCCCCCGACGACGAACCCAGACTTCTCCCCACATTACTTTTGCGGCTTGTATGGCAAAGCTATGGATTTGGTGGGGGCTGGTATGGGCACAGCCTGTCTTGCCCTTGAGCCGCTTGGTATATTACAGCGATGGGCGGGCCTACTGGCAGCGAGAAACTGTACTTCCCCTCCGTTCCCCTCTCGTAGTAAAGATACCTGGCCGAAGCCGCCCTATTCTTCTGCCCCAACCCGAATACAATGTACGCAGCTGGGCGGTCGCGCCCGATACGATACTCCAGCGGAGCACAAGTGAACCCCCTAGCTCGGTAGCTGAGTTTCTACGGCGCAGCATCGGCGCTACTGTGTGGATAGCCTATCCCGCAGGCAATGAGTGGGAAGAGCTCCAAGGCACGGTAGAATATGTAAATACACGTGGGGACCTCCTTCTGCGAAAATCCACCGGCGAGCAAGTACTGCTTCCAGGGAAGCTCATTCGGGTCGCGCGGCTTGTAGGCAGCTCGCCCTACGTAGAGAGCCGGCCGGGATGGCGCCTGATGCTCCATGCAGATACAGCCCTGCCCGCAGCTCGAGTGGCAGTGGCGGGATGGGATACCCTACCCCCTTGGCAAGCCCGCCATACTTTGCAAATCTTAGGCCCTACTCGAGTTGGCCTTTTTACTCAAATAGCTCTGCCACCCTTCCCAGAGAGCGCATATCCCTTAGAGCTGTATCTCATCCAAGGGCGTGGCGATAGCTTGCCTAACGCTACCTGGCACCTCCCCCTCCAACGCATAGAAGCTGGCTATGCAGCTGTACTTACCCTCCTGCGCACCGAAATGCCGTATACCGATGTGTACCGGGCCTCGCTGCCGGATCTCGTGGAGGCTTTGGACCCCTTCTCGCTACGTCAGTGGCAGGGCACCGCCCAACGCTCCCTCCAAATCCTCAATACCGAAAAAATCCCCCTGCCCAGCGGCACAGTTCAGCTATTAGACGAACAGGGCCTGCCTTTAGCAGAAAGCACCTTGCCTTTTACGGCGCCCAATAGCATAGGTTATATTCCGCTCTCCCCTACTACCCCTATTCAGCTTCGGCTGCAGGAGAGTGAATTGCGCCGGGAAAAGTCCAAAGATCCCCTCCAAGGCCCCAAAGTAACCTTGCTCGGCAGCCTACGCGTACAAAACGGCTCGTCGCGAGAAGTACGCTTGCTGATTGAGAAGCCCATCACGGGCCAGCCCCTACCTGAGAAATTGGGCTTCGCTCGGGCCACTCCCCTGGATGAGCGCCGCGGTAGCAACCTTCGTTACCTCCTCCAATGGGAGCTTCTCCTACGCCCCGGCGCTACAGAAGTACTAGAATACGCGTACGAACTTACCCTCCCTGTTACGGGTAGATAACTATCAAGCGCGCGGAGATGCCTTCTGCTCGGGCAGCGTACCAAATACCCAGTCCCACAGCGGCGACGAGACCCCAAAAGCTCTGTTCGGATTCTTGAAATGGTGTAGGTGGTGGTGCCGCCAAAGCTTTTTGAGAAATTTCGTGGGGGGGTTCTTAACCCGATGCATGAGGTAATGTGTCGTGGAATACATCAGGTACCCCACAATAAAGCCCGCCAGAAATGGCACCCCGTAGTACCCGAGAAGTAAGTAAAACAGCCCCCCGAAGCCTGCTGCCAAGATTAGGCTCGGTACAGGCGGCATGAAGAGATGCTGCGGATCGCTGGGATACTCGTGATGTACCCCGTGCACGAGGTAATGAAACCGTTGTACCCAAGGCCGCTCATCTACCCAGTGGAAAACAAAGCGATGCAAAATATACTCAGCCAGCGTCCAGGTAAAAACCGCCGCCAGAAATGTGCCCACTACTGCTGGTACCGATAGT
>CALKJV010000141.1 GCA_937995505.1 uncultured Bacteroidia bacterium
GATATCCCTACTGAAGCTCGCATCACCCTCGCTGTAAATAAGTCCTACGCTTCTACTGCTACGGGTACGCCTCCTACATTTGAGTTTTCCACCTCAGAAGTGGCGGCACGGTTGGGTGACATGGCTACAGCGAAAAATGCCCTAGATATGATCCGTATCGTTCCTAACCCCTTCTATGGGCGGTCGGGCGTAGGGCGAGGCCGTTATGAGATTAGCCAGATAGACACTCGCGCCAAAATCACCAACCTGCCTCAGCGCTGCACCATCCGTATCTTCACCCTCAATGGGGTGCTCGTGCGCACCTTCCGCAAAGACTCCGATGAGCCCAACTTAGAATGGGATCTCAAGAATGAGTACGGCGTGCCTATCGCCAGCGGCGTCTATATTATTCATGTAGATGCCCCAGGCCTTGGGCAAAAAGTCGTAAAGTTTTTCGCTATCATGCCTCAGATAGACCTGAATAACTACTAATTCATATGCACCGATACACCTTAGCACTTGTACTGCTTGGGACTGTGGCGCTGGCCGGCAACCCTGAACGGGCAGGCCAGGCCGGCGCCACCCAGCTCCTCATCAATCCGTACGCTCGTAGCTCCGGCACGGGAGGACTCAACGTTGCTAACACCTACGGCATAGAAAGTATCATCACCAACCCCGCCGGTATAGCCCTCACTCGCCGCACGGAGTTTGTCTTCAGCCATACCCGCTGGCTCGTCGGCAGCGATATCAATATCAATGCCTTTGGCTTTGCCCAGGGCTTCCGAAATGGAGGCACACTCGGCATCGCCGTCATGGCTTTTGATATGGGGCAATTTGAACGCACTACGATTGATAACCCAGACGGCGGCCTTGGCTACTTCTCCCCCACAATCCTCAATATATCTGTGGCTTATGCAAAAGTCTTTGCAGATGAACGCATTTTCGTAGGGTCTACGCTCAAGCTTATCCACGAATCTATCCCCGACGCTGCCGCCAATGGCCTTGCTTTTGATGCTGGCGTACAATATCGCGATAAGCAAGGGAAATTCAAGCTGGGTGTAGCGCTGCGCAATGTAGGCCCACAGATGCGTTACCGAGGCGAAGGGCTTTCTGCTCGGGTAAACACTGGCGGAGCGGGTAGTACCTTCACCAGTGCCATGCATACGCCAGCGGCTTCCTTTGAGATTCCCTCGGTCCTCCTCCTCGGTGCTTCTTATCGCATAGGGCTTGGCGGCGAAACCGAACTCAAAGCCCGGGAAGCCGCGGCCGGCGGTACAGGTGGCGATACCGACTATCTCTTCTCGGTGATCCCCATGGTGGGCTTCTATGCCCATTCCTTCCAAAATAACCAGCTGGGTGCTGGGGTAGAGCTGCGCTACAAAAACTTCTTCATGGTGCGGGGGGCATACCTCTGGGAGCCCGATGTCACGAATAAAGAAAAAGCCCAAAACGCCTTCAATGGGCTTAACCTGGGTGCCACCGTGGAGCTGCCCTTCCGCACAGGCGAAAATCGCTACTCCAGCTTCGGGATAGATTACAGCTACCGACCCACTTACTTTTTCAATGGCACGCACAGCATAGGGGCTCGTCTCTATCTATGACCCGGATTCTGACTCGAGCGGCCTTTGAGCGGCTGCAGCAGGAGCTGCACGAACTCAAGACTCGGCGCAGAGCCGAAGTAGCTGCCGCCATCGCTGAAGCCCGAGAAAAAGGCGACCTCAGCGAAAATGCGGAGTATGCGGCTGCACGCGAAGAGCAGCGCCTTTTAGAGGCACGCATCGCCGAGCTAGAGGCAAGCTTGGCCGAAAGCCAGGTATTAGACCCCTCTCAAGTAGACACCTCTAAGGTCGGCCTGTTAGCCACCGTCCGCCTGCGAAATACCCAGACCCAGCAGGAGATGACTTATACCCTCGTCCCTGCCGTAGAAGCCAGCGTGCGTGAAGGGAAGATCTCCATAGAGTCCCCCATCGGCAAAGCCCTCCTTGGTCACAGCGTAGGCGACGAAGTAGAAATCACCGTGCCTGCTGGCAAGCTCAAACTCCAAATCCTGGAAATCCGTTACGACTGATGCCCAGCATCTTCACCCAAATCGTAGAAGGCAAGCTCCCCGCCTACCGTATCGCCGAGACCTTAGATTACTTAGCTTTTTTGGATATTCGGCCGCTCACACGCGGGCACACGCTCGTGATCCCTAAGAAGGAGGTGGATTACCTCTTAGACTTAGACGAGGCCACCTATGTGGGGCTCTGGCTTTTTGCGAGAGAGATTGGGCGAGCTATCCACGCCGCTATCCCTTGCGAACGGGTAGCCTTTGCCGTGGTAGGCTTAGAGGTGCCTCATGCGCATATCCATGTCGTGCCTATCCGCTCCATGGCGGATTTGAACTTTAGCAATCCGCGAGTGGAGCTTACGCCCGAGGAGTTTGAGGCTATGGCTGCTGCGATTCAAGCCAAGCTACGGGAAGCCCACCCGCAAAAAAGCGCCTCGTAGCCCCGCTTAGCTCCCCCAGCCACGGGCTTGCTTGTACAAGCGGTAAGACACTTCCATCCTTGGTGAGGATGTAAATATCCTCGCCATGAGAGGGCTTATAAGCTTCGCTTTCGGCCCAGCCTTCTACCCATAGCCACTCTGCCCAAGGCCG
>CALKJV010000142.1 GCA_937995505.1 uncultured Bacteroidia bacterium
GAGGCGCTCTTCCTGCTCCACTTGCGGGGTGAGGTCGAAGCTCACAGCGATAAACTTCACCAGGCGGCCCCGAGTATCCACCACTGGCGTGATAGCTGAACTGACCCAGTAGAGGGAGCCGTCTTTGCGGCGGTTACAGAGGATACCTTTCCAGACTCGTTTCTCTAGGAGGGTGGCCCACATCTGTCGGAAAAACGCCTCGTCGTGCCTATCTGAACGAAGCACGGCGTGGGTCTGCCCCAGCAGCTCTTCTCGGGTGTAACCCGATATGCGGCAGAAAGCTTCGTTGACGAAGGTGATGCGGCCTTCGGGGTCAGTCTCTGCGACGATGGCCGCATTGTGCACAGCGCTGATCTGCCCCCGCAATTCTACCTGCGTTTTGCGCATCTCCTCCTGGGCGGCCTGAAGCTGCTGCGTATAGAGACGAAGCTCCTGCTGCTGCTTCTGGGATAGCTCTAAGGCGGCCCGCAACTCCTCCTCTTGCCGCTTCTGGGCCGTGATATCAAAGCTTACGCTGATGTACTTGATGACTTTGCCTTCGGGGCTCAGCACGGGCGTGATGGTGAGCAGAACCCACAAATACTGCCCGTCTTTGGTGCGGTTTCGTACTTCGCCGCGCCAGACTTGCCCTTGTGAGATCGAGCGCCACATTTCTTCAAAGACCTCATCACTTTGGTGACCGGATTTGAGGATGCGGTGGTTTTGGCCGAGAACCTCTTCCGCGCGGTAGCCGTAAGTTTGGAGGAAAAGCTCATTGACTCGGATGATGCGGCCTTGCAGGTCGGTTTCAGAGACGATAGCGGCATTCCCTACGGCGGCGATTTGGCCGCGCAGCTCGGTCTGTGTAGCCAGCAGCTCTTCGCTAAAGGCCTGTAAGCGCTGGTTGGCCTCTCGCAGCTTCTCTTCTTGGGCTAAAGCCTGGTCCAGGAGGTGACGCAGCTCCTCTTCTTGGGCTTTTTGCCGAGTGATGTCAAAGCAAATACCGATGAAGCTACTCGTATCAGCCCCCTCTAGCGGAGCGAAAGTCGCCTGCAGCCACAGCACCTCCCCAAAAGTAGTCGTAAGGGGGAGGCTGCCTTGCCAGACCTGTCGGGCTGCGAGCGACTCCCCGAGTTCCTTAGCTAGCTGTGTGTCAGAGACGAGTCGTAAAAGGGTATCTGCCTGCAGCCGACTCAATGTAAAACCCCCTGAGGCCAGAAAAGCTTCATTGGCATACAGGATGTGCCCTTCTGCGTCTACTTCCACGACGAGGGCGGCCCGCCGGATGGCGCTCAGTTGGCTGGCCAACTGGGTCTGAGACTCTATGAGCTTTTGCTGGGCTGCTTCCATGAGCTCTGCGCTACGCAATAGCTGATCTTGTTTCTCTTCTAAGGCTTTACGTAGCGCCTGCTCTTCGGAAAGTAAAGCCGCAAGCTTTTCGCGAGAGACGAAATTGGCTAAAGCGGCACCGATATGTTCGGCAATCTTTTCCAAAAAAGGTTCGGCGGCGGGGGAAAAAGCTTCCAGCGCTGCTATCTCTACCACGCCGTAGGTCTCTTCCTGGAAAATGAGGGGCACGAGGAGGAGGGTATGGGGGTTGGCTTCGCCGAGGCCAGAGCGCAAGCGCAGATAGCCAGGCGGCACGGGATGTACCCGCAAGAGTCGCTTTTCGACTGCGGCTTGGCCGATAAAGCCTTCTCCGAACCGAAACTGCCGCTGCGCAGCCTGTGATAGGTCATACGCATACGTGCCCGCTAAGACAAAAACAGCGTCTTGCCGCACGAAAAGCGCCCCCATATGCGCCTGCAAGCTGCGACACAGGAGGGATATGGTCCGTTCGGCAAGCTGGGGGATGGTTTGGGATTCTTTGAGGATCTCGCTGAAAGCCGCCAGGCTCTGCACGGTAAGGGCCTGCTGCGACTCTTGGGTCCAGCGCTGCAGGAGAGTTTCCCGCAGCTTGTAGAGAAGATCTAAGTCGGGATGAGCGCTTGCAGCGGGCAGCTCAAAGTCGGTACGCTGGGCAATGAGGTTTTGGAGAACTTTCTCGGTAGTGGTCCAGAGCGTATGCAGAGGCTGGAGGAGGGGTTTTTCGGCTTCGGGGAGGTCGGCCTGCCAATCGCCGCGAGTCCATCGGCGCAGCAGAAGGCGCAGGGTTTGGAGCTGCCCAGAGGTGCGGCGCTGGTCCGCTAAAAGCGACAGTCCCCCCCATACGCCTAAGAGCAGCACGGCTAGCGTAAGCCCTAAGGTCCACAGGATTTGGGTACGGCGGTGTTTCTCCTCTAAGGCAAGGAGGTTTTTTTGGAGGCGACGCTCTACGCGCTCCAAGGTAGTGCGCAGCTGCTGCCGGTCTGCCTCCGTATCAATACCCTCGGCTGATCGGCGAAGGAGAGTTTCTAAGGTGGGCCCTTCGGGGGTGTCGCGGAGGCTTTGTAGGAGAGACTCGCTGGGGGGTTCTGCGGTAGCAAGGGCCTGCCACAGCTGGCTTAAGGCATGAAGCTGCTGGAGGGTTTGCTGGCGGGCAAGCTGCTGCCCCGGCCGAATGCCCCACTCATACACGGCGAGCCCTATTAGCCATACTACCGCTGCCGCTATCAGCCCCCTCATCGCCGCAAAATTTGATCTGGCACGACAAAAGCCGCTGGAAACTCGCGTCTATGCTGCTCTAACCACTGCTCTGCGGCCCGCCGATCTACAAAGTCCCCCACGCGCACTTTATATGCAGGCACCTCGTACAGACGATATACCGGCATCTCAGGGAAGTTTTCCATAAGGTAGATACGCATGGAGTCGGCAAGAAGGCGATTGGGGGTGGCGATTACTTGCACTCGGTAGCCAGGTAGCGTGGTGGTGGTGCGGTGGGATTCTAAGATTCGTTCGTAAAGGGCTTGGAGGGTTGGGCTCAAGCGCCACTCCACCTGAAACGAAGCTGCATCGCGTAGGCGAGGGCGCTCTGCGGATACTAGGGGCTCCGAGCGGTATTGAGGCCGGAAAGCCTCCCACGCTTCCTGCGCCCAAACCCCACCTAATAAGAGTAGCCAGTAGGCCCTCATAGGGCTGTAGAAGTACCAATCCGACTTGCGCCCGCTTCTAAGAAAGCACGGGCTTGCTCGACCGTGCGGATCCCTCCGGAGGCCTTCACCTGTACGTGCGGCGGTAGCGCCTCCCGAATAAGCCGCACCGTCTCCAGCTCAGCTCCCTTCGGCGCAAAACCCGTAGAAGTCTTCACGAAATCCGCTCCCACCTCTGCACACAGCCGAGAAAGCTCCACAATTTGCGCCTCAGAGAGGTACGCTGTCTCCAGGATGACCTTTAGCAAAGCTCCCTGCGCATGCGCCAGCTCTACCAGCTCACGAAGCTCAGCCCGCACATATTCCAGTTCGCCAGAAAAATAGGCAGCGAGGTTGACCACGCAATCTAACTCTTGAGCGCCCATTTGTAAGGCCAGGCGAGCTTCTTGCTTTTTGACTTCGGTCAGGTGCATGCCGTGCGGGAAACCCACCACGGTCGCTACGCGTACAACGGAGCCTTCTACGGCCTGGCGGGCGTCCGAGACATAATACGGAGGTACGCATACCGCCGCATAACCCCGCTCAAGGGCCGTCTGGCAGAGCTGGTGAACCTCTGCCCTTTGACAGCCTGGCCGCAAAAGAGTGTAATCTACATAGGGGGCGATATTCATAGCCTCAGGAGCGGAGGGGGACCGATTGCCACATGGCCTCACACAGCGCAGGCAGGTCATACTGAGGCTGCCAGCCCCAATCTCGCCGCGCAGGGGTATCTTCTATGCTCTCGGGCCAGGAGCGCGCCAGCTCCTGCCGAAAGTCCGGCACATACGCACAGCGGAAAGTAGGCAGCTTTTTACGGATCTCGGCCTCTAATTGTGCAGGAGAGAAACTCAAGCCTTGGATATTGTACGAGCTACGCACGGTTATTCGCTCGGCTGGCGCCTCCATAAGCTGGAGGATAGCTCGCACCGCATCGTCAATGTAGAGCATAGGTAAAGTAGTATCCGATTCCAAATATACGGTATAAGTGCCTTTTTCGGCGGCAGCGTAGAACATATGTACGGCGAAATCTGTCGTACCGCCACTCGGGAGATGGCCAGGCCCTACCACCCCGGGGAAGCGCACACTACGCACATCTAACCCATATCTGCGGAAAAAATACTCGGCAAGCCTTTCGCCAGCGAGCTTAGCGATACCATAGAGGCCTGTCGGATCCATAGGCGGGTATTGGGGGGTATGATGCTTCGGCGTGTGAGGACCAAATGCGGCAATGGAGCTGGGCCAGAAAACCCGTTCTACGCGGGCTTCTAGGCAAAGCTCAAAGACACTCCATGTCGCAGCGAAATTTACTTCCCAGCCTAAGCGAGGCTGCTCTTCGGAGCGGGCAGAGAGGAAAGCGGCTAAGTGATAGACCTCTTGCGGCTTCCACTGGTGAAGGAGCTTACGCAAGGCTTCGGTATCGCGCACATCCAGGAGAACGGTATCGGTCTCGTAAGAGAGGGGACGGATGTCGGTAGCTAAGAGGGTATCGCCCCGAGCTTGCAAAGCAGGTACAAGAGCCTGCCCTATCTGTCCACCTGCGCCGATGACCAGCACCCGCATACGCTAAAAGCGAAAGCCTATAGTCGTAGCTACAGTATGGGTTCGGCCTTGGATGACGACGACGGGCGCAGGCGCATAGGCAGGGTTGCGCAAGCTGTACGGTAAGTACTTCTGCGCAGCTATGCCGTACAGGTAGGCCACATCCACAAAAAACTTTTGCAAGGCATAGCCTGCCCCTAAGGCGATGAACTGCCGCTGCATGGTCAGGGTAGAGAGTTGGTTAGGGCGAGTGTAATCGGGGTAGTAGGCTCTGGCTTCGGCATTACGGACGGGGCTGTAGTAAGCGTAGCCTCCGCGCACGGCAAAGCCTGAACCCACTTGCCATTCAATTCCTGCCCGCACATTGAAAGCCGTCTGAAACTGCTGCTCAATGAGCTCATTCTCTCGGTCGTAGCTATAGCCTGAGCTACTGAAGCCCGTCGTGCGATAATCCAGAAAATCGCCTTCCACCGCAATTGCGGCTTTCTGTGCAATGAGAAACGCTACGCCCCCCGAAACCCGATAGGGATACACATAGCGATACTCGTACTGAAACGGCTCTGCATAGGTGGTGCGGTTGGAGCGGCCATCATCCAGCACCAATTCCATCTCTGCGTTGTACTCATCGGTAACGCGTATCCGTGAGCCCGTGATGAAGCTCAAGCCAAACCGCATGAAATCTGCAGGTTCTACCAAAACCCCGAGCGCTAAGCCCACGCCCGAGCCCGTGGAGGTGTATTTTTCTCGGAAGGTAAAAGCATCGGCAGGGGTAGTGGTATTTACGCCGTTGTAGCGATTTTCGGTGTCTATTTCGCGAAGGCGATAGGTTTTGCTGTAGTTTAGTGAGCGGATAAGGAGCGTAGCGCCGAAAAAGACCGTGTTTTGATAGGAGAAGCCTGCGCCGATACCCCAAGTATTGATTCGTCCCCGCTCTTGGGCAGCGATTTCTTGGAGGATTCCTCCCTGGGAAAAGACGCCCTGATAGCGATAGGGGCTGGTACTCACGGGGTCAATAATTCCTCGGAAGCCCAGGGGCGTACCCAAGTCAAAGTAATTTCGGTACGCCAAGGCAGCTGTACCAGAGAGGAGACTATCGGGTATGCCCTCTGCGGCTTCAGCGATGGCTTGAGAGAAGGAGTTTCGGGTATTGAAGCCCGAGGCCTCGCTATTCTGGTGAAAAAAGCCCTCTTGATTATAACCGAAGCCAAAGTTCCAGTGAGTGATATTTTTACCGCCTGTGCCATGTAGAATGAGGGCAAACTGGTTTAGTCCTAAGTGGGTGCGGCTGGCAGAACGGCTATCTAAG
>CALKJV010000143.1 GCA_937995505.1 uncultured Bacteroidia bacterium
GTGCTCCTGCCTACCCAAGTAGAAAGCCTCAAAGTGCAGGCAGGCGCCGCCTTAGCAAGCCAGGTGCCCGAGGAGGAGGTCTTACGCATTACCTTACCCGGCCTGACAGAACCCCTAGATGTACGACGGCGGTTTCTCGCGGAGGTCATTCAGGCTCGCTATGAGGAAATCTTTCTCTTCGCTGCCAAGGAAATCCAAAAAGCAGGGCTACTCCAAAAGCTGTACGGGGGGCTCCACCTAGCTGGAGGAGGCGCTACCCTCCCCGGCACAGTAGCCCTGGCCGAATACACTTTCGGCGAAAGAGCCGCCCTCGTAGATAATCGCTCCCTCTTAGGAAAGGGTATTATTGAGTCTATCTCTTCTCCTCAGATGACTGGCGCAGTGTCTCTCTTGTACATGGCTCCGTATTTGCGGGAATTTTTACCGCCGCTACCAGTAACATACACCTCTCCTTCCACTGCCAAAGCCGAGGAAAGCACCCCAAAAGCTACTCCTAAGCTTATAGGCCGCCTTCGCAGCTTCTTGGAGAAAAACCTCAAGCTGCCCCAAGACCTCATTGAGTAACTTAAACTAAAATCCTATGAGCCTAAGTTTCACCCAAGACCCTACTCCCCCCATTATCTTAGTGATGGGGGTGGGCGGTGCCGGCTGTAATGCCGTAGCGAATATGTTTCAGATGGGAATCCACGGCGTGGATTTCCTTATCTGCAATACCGATAGTCAGGTTTTAGGAAAAAATCCTGTACCCAAACGATTACTTATCGGACAGAAGCTCACGGGAGGACTGGGCTGCGGGGCGAACCCAGAGCGGGGCAAGCAAGCCGCCCAAGAAAGCACCGAAGAGATTCGGCAGGTGCTCCAGCCCCCTATCCGCATGGCATTTCTGACAGCCGGACTGGGCGGCGGCACCGGTACAGGCGCCCTCCCCATCATCGCCGAAATGTGCCAAAGTCTCGGACTACTCACAGTAGCCGTAGTTTCTCTACCCTTCAGCTTTGAAGGGAATAAACGCAAAAAGAACGCCTTACAAGGCTTAGAAGAACTAGAAGATCACGTGGACTCGCTCGTGGTAGTACAGAATGATAACATCCGAAGGATTGCTAGGCCAAACATGCCCCAAGTAGAAGCTTTCCGAACGGCAGACCAGGTCTTATACCGAGCCGTACGCGGCATCGCCGAAGTCGTAACCAAACCCGGGTACGTAAATGTAGACTTTGCCGACCTCAAAACCATCATGGAAGGGGGCGGCTACGCGCTCTTAGGCATGGCCAGCCATCGCGGAGAAAACCGCGCCCTCATGGCCGTAGAAGAAGCACTGTGCTCGCCTCTCCTGGATGATGTAGATATTCGCGGCGCGACGAACCTCCTGGTCAATATTACAGGCGCTGAAGTTACTCTAGAAGAGACAGACCTCATCATGAATCGCATTCATGACGCCCTGAGCAACCAGGACGCGAACATCATTTTGGGCCACGTGGTAGATGAGCAGGCAGGCGACGAACTGAGTCTGACGCTGGTAGCAACAGGCATACGTCCTCGCCTTCCTCAGCCTCCCCCCTCACCGCATTCCCCTACTGCTGCTTCAGCGGTGAAGACCCCACCGCCGATTGGATTGGAGCTCCCCTTAGAGAAGCCGACGGCAACGCCGCCCACTCGGCAGGTGACCAGCCCCCCCGAGCCGATTCCTTCGCTAGAAGAGAAACTGAAGCAGCTGGACAATGATCCCCGAGCTTTGGAAAGAGCGCGTTCCACCCCGGCTTTCCAGCGGCACAAGCCTACGACGGGCTGGAGCTCTACGCCGCCCCCACTCTCCTCTACCCGCATTGAACCTTCTGCCCCCGAAGACAATCTCGCCCTCCGCCGAAAAAACCCCCGTCTCTACGATAACGCCGACTGAACCCTCTGTCCTATGCTCCGCTGGTGGCTCCGGTATAGTCGCCTCTGGCTCATTGCCACCGAAGCTCGCCTAACCCTGCGTCTCAATACCTGGGCCGCTCGCACGCTGCACCTTTTCCTTGTAGCGCTTCTCCTGCTTATTGGGGGGATGCTTTGCAGCGCTGGCTTCCTCCTCTGGCTGGGCCAGCTCATCGGATGGGTCTCTGCCCTCCTCCTCGTAGGGGCGCTTTGGATCGGCGCGGGGCTCCTCCTCGCTTGGCGGGGGCCCCGATGGCTCCATCGCTACTTCGCTCAGCACGAAGCCCTCTACCGACTCCGCTTAGCACAGGCCGGCATGCAGCTCATGCAGAAATACCTCACCCAAGAACCCTCCTCGCCTTCGCTTCCTGCATGGCTCTCCCCGCTCCTGAGCTTACTTTGGAGGAGTCTGCGCCAAAACTTATTTCGTAAACTGCGCGCATGGCTCCCGCTATGACCGTACTCGCAGCCTGGTCGGCAGCGAAGCCGGGGCCGCTCTGGCTGATAGACCCAGACCGATTGCCTTTGGGCCGCTACCAGGCCGCTGCCGAAGCCTACCTCTCCGCTGGCGGCCAGTGGGCCCTCGTCGGTACGAGCTTCGCCGCCTACGCAGACCTCCATAGCTGGTGCTGCGAAGCCAACCGCTTGACTCCCCTACCATTAGTTCTTTTCCCCGGAAGCCTTACCCAGCTAAGCCCCGCCGTAGCCGCCGTACTTTTTCTCTTTTTAGCTAGCGGACGCAACCCCCACTACCTCATTGGCGCCCATGTAGAAGCCGCCCCTCTCCTGCATCGCTGGCAGATGGAAGTCATCCCCACTACCTACATCCTCACAGGCGAGCGACCCCGAGCTGTACATTATATTACCCAAACTCAGCCTATACCCCCTGATAAGCCCGAGCTACTGCAAGCTACTGCCTTAGCGGGGCAGCTTTTGGGACAAAAAGTCGTGTATGTAGATGCCGGTAGCGGTGCAGATGCGGCTTGCCCGCCGGAGGGCATTGCGGCTATCCGAGCTGTTTGTTCTGGCCCTCTGCTTGTGGGTGGGGGTATCCGAGACCCAGAAACTGCCGCTGCACTTCTCTCCGCAGGCGCTACTTTTACGGTCATCGGCACCGCCGCCGAAAAGTACCCCTTCTCCCGCCAAGCCTGGGAAGCTTTTTTCAGCGTATGCATACCCTAATCCTCCTCACCTACGCCCTATTGGGCGGCCTGAACTTTGACGAGGGCGAATGGACCCTCGTCGGCGTAAGTTTACCCAATTACGACCCTCACCCCCTTACCCGCCAATTCCCCGCCTTCCGCTTAGACGATAAAGCTACCCTCAAAACCCTCCAAACCCTCTGGCAAGGCCGCCCCGTCTACGAAGACTACTGCGACTACCACTACGTGCTCAAACTCTACCAAGGCCGCCAGCTCAAAAAAACCCTCAAAGTCAACCTCCGCTGTAGCTACATCACAGAAGGGGTTTTCTCGTACACTTTCTCGCCCGAGTGGCTCACCCAATTCCAAGCCAGCTTCAAGCCCGTCCTGTGGTCACGGGTCTGGTTCCAGAAAAATGAAAGCCTCCGCCCCGCCGTCTCCGCCCTCTTAGAAGCACCAGAAGTATTCTTTTACGAGGAGCCCGAGCCCTATCTCTATGGAGGCCGGTTTATCCTCGCCGTAGATAGCGTGCCCTGGTATGCTAACCGAGACTCGCTTTACCAGGCCGTACAAGCCCAAATCGCCGCGGCTTTCCCACCCAATAAAGCCTATGTGCGGCCGTATTTTTTCTTTCTGGATGACCGGTTTTTTCTGCACTTTCGGTTTGAGGTTTTCTGTAACTACGAAGACTTTCAGCGGTACGCTACCCGTTTACCCGTATCGGTGCGCTGGCAGCCGCATATTCAGCCGGGTGAGGCCAAACGGCTCATCCTTATTGGGGTGAACCGAGAGAAGTTTTTCACCTATGTACGGGCTTGGCAGGCACGCCACGGCGCTAAGCCCGAAATGCCCGACTAAATAGCCACAAAAACCCCACGCTCCACCCAGCGATCCACACAATAGAGGCATAGCCCAGCGAGAGCGCCAGTAGCCGTTCCAGGGCTATGCCTACCCCCAGTGCCGCCAGCAACACCCAGAAGGTGCCCTGGGGGGCTTGAACCCGCCGCAGTCGGGAAAAAATAAATAGTCCCAAAAGCGGCCCATAGGTATAGCCCGAGAAGCGCAGGAAGGTGCCGAGAATAGCTTCTTCGCGCGGTAAGGCTGTATAAGCCCACACCAGCAGAGCAAATAAGGCCCCCCAGGCGACAAGCACGAGGTTTTTCGTGCGCACAGTCTCGTATCGGGGCGGAAGGAGGTTGCGCAAGGTTACAGTCGTGAGGGCGGTTAGGGTACCATCGGCGCTGGAAAGAGCAGCTGCAACCACCCCCAGCACAAAAATCACAGGCAAAAGCCCCGTGAATCGCTGTACCATTCCGACGAAAGCTTCATCCGGTAAAGGAGTCGCCCCTCCTACACAGGCCCACCAAGCCCACAG
>CALKJV010000144.1 GCA_937995505.1 uncultured Bacteroidia bacterium
GGAGGGGGAGCTGCGGTACGCAAGCCCTTCATTAGAACGGACGCTAGGTTACGCCCCTGGGCAGGTAGAGGGCACGAAAGTACAGGAGTACTTGCATCCAGAGGACCGGCCCCTCGTAGAGACTGCCCTTCAGCGCCAGAGCTCGGCTTTTTTCACGATACGGCTACAGCATCGGGAAGGGGCCTGGCGTTACTTTGAGGCTATCGGTCAGCCTCTCTTCTCTGACCCGCTGGTAGGGGGCTATCTGCTTACGGTGCGGGATGTAACCGACCGCAAGCGCGAAGAGACCCAACGCCGAGAGAAAGAAGCCGCCGCTCTTCGCTTAGCGGTAGAACGCGAGCGAGCCGAGTACGAAAAAAGCCTCATAGAACAAAGTAAACGCCAGCTGGAAGCCGCCTACAAGCTGATTGAAGAGAAAAATCGAGAAATTGAAGAAAGTCTTCAATACGCGGCTCGTATTCAGCAAGGGATGGTTCCTTCTCCGGCGCAGATACGGCAGTATTTTCCAGAGAGTTTTGTCTTTTGGCGGCCGAGAGATGTCGTGAGTGGGGATTTTTACTGGTTTTTGGCGCTGGAAGATCGTGTATATGGAGCGGCTGCGGACTGTACTGGACATGGCGTACCAGGGGCCTTGATGACGATGATCTCCTCGGCTATGCTCACACAGGCAGTGCTAGGCGAAGGGGCACGGGAGCCGGATGCGATTCTATCCGCGGTGCACCGGCTGATGCGGCGGGCTCTGCGCCAGGACCTACCCGACGCCAAATCCGAAGACGGGATGGATATTGCCCTACTCTGCTACGAGCTTCAGCATCGTCGCCTGTACTACGCTGGTGCCAATCGTCCGTTGTGGGTAGCCCAGCCGGATAGCGGTGAACTGACAGAGATCCGCGCAGACCGTAAAGGTATAGGCGGCGCTTCTGCGCCGGCGCAGCACTTTTTTACCCTGCATGTTTTAGAGTTGCCTCAGGGGTCGTGGGTGTATATCTCCTCTGATGGATACGCAGATCAGTTCGGGGGGGCCGACGGTCGGAAGTACATGGGTAAGCGGTTCAAGCAGCTTCTCTACCAGCTATCGTCGCTCTCTGCGGAAGCTCAGGCTCAAGCGTTAGGAGCTGAGTTGGATAGCTGGCGGGGCAGCTATGAGCAAGTAGATGATATTTTGGTGCTGGGTTTTCGGGTGTAGGGAGCAGCGAGGGATTTTGTAAGTTTGCCGCATGGAGCCTGTCCTTCTTTGCACGCCGAATTTTAGTGAGGGCCGCAATGCCCCTGTGATTGAGGCGATAGTAGGGGCTGTGGGTTCGGTAGCGGGGGTGAAGGTGTTGGCGGTAGATTCAGGTGCTACGGTGAATCGGACTGTCGTTGCCTTTGGGGGGGCCCCAGCGGCGGTTTTTCAGGCGGCTCGGGCCTTGTATGAGGCGGCGCTCAAACGCATTGATATGCGGCAGCATCAGGGCGTCCACCCGCGCATCGGAGCTGTAGATGTGTGCCCCTTTACGCCGTATCGGGGCGTAGAGGCTGTCTGGCTCAAGGCAGAGGTCGAACGCTTTGCACAGGAAATCGCTGATACGTTTCGATTGCCGGTGTATCTGTATGCCCAGTCTGCCCGCACAGAAGCTCGTCGTAGCCTTCCCGCTATCCGTAAGGGCGGTTATGAGAAGTTAGCTGAGCGGCTTAAGTCGCCGGAGTGGGCGCCGGATTACGGCCCTATTGTCTTCAATGCTCGTACCGGGGCTACCGCTATTGGGGTACGAGATTACATAGCGGCCTTCAACCTGACACTAAACACTCGTTCGGACACAATTGCACAGCGCATAGCCCGTACGGTTCGAGCTAGCAATGGAGGCCTGCCTTATGTGCAAGCTATTGGCTGGTTCTTGCCGGAGCTGGGTTTTGCGCAAGTGAGCGTGAATGTTTTGGACTTGCGGGCAATGCCGCTATATCGGGTTTTTGAGGCGGTGGAGGAAGCCGCTCGGGCCCAGCGTGTGCGCATTACGGGTACAGAGATTGTGGGGATTCTCCCAGAATGGGCGCTTTTAGAGACAGGGCGGCACTTTTTGAGTTCGGCAGGCGAAGCCGCAGATACAGTATCCTCCGCAGAGTTGGTCCAGGTGGCTTTGCGCTCGCTTATGTTAGAGAAATTCCGTCCAGAGGAGCGCTTGCCCGAATGGGTTTTTGGTCCTACGGAGCCGGGTCCTGACCTTGGTGAGCTCCCGCTGCGGGAGTTACTCTGGGGCTTAGCTGAGCGCCAGAGACCCCTTTCCCCTATGCTGGCGGTAATCGTAGAAACCGCTATGGCTCTGAGCTTAGCCTCGCGGCTAGCGGCGGGCCTGCCGGCCCGAAACGCTTTTTCTCATGCAGAGTATATGCAGCTGCTCCAGGACGTACTCCTTCTGCTCCAGAAGCCCAAACTGGACTTAGAAGACCTGCGTTTCCTTGGGCGGAAGCTGCTTCGTGGATTTGCGCTCTTTCGGCAGATGGGCGAGGCCTTAGCCCTTCACAATCGCGAAGAGATGCTTCTCCTGGCTCAGCTTTTCAGCGGGGCGGTAGAGCTCTTAGCAGCAGCGTATATGCCCTTTCAAGCCCAGCTGCCAGAGCTGGCCCAAGAGCGGCACGATATTCAGCTTCAAGGCCGCTTTTTCCAAGAAGAACTTCTCAGCCGAGTACGCATATGAACCTCCGCCTTGCCGATATTGCGCAATCGGTACAAGCCCTGCGCACTGAAGGTCCATTAGATCGGGTAATTCAAAATTTTGCTAGTTTAGCCGAAGCTACAGAGTCAGACTTATCTTTTTTTGCAGATCCTCGCTATGAAAGCACCCTGTATCAGACCCGAGCCGGTGCTGTGCTAGTGCCAGAAGATCTTTCGCTGCGTAAGCCCTTGCCTGAGGGGCCTACTTGGCTCTATGTCAAGCAGCCCGAACATGTCTTTTACACACTGGTACAGCGCTATCGGGCGCAGCCGCTACCGGGTTGGGGGCAGGAACCCCATGCTTTTATCCACCCTACCGCTACTATCTCCGAGAAAAGCTACATCGGGGCTTTCGCTTACATCGGAGAAGGCGCCCAGATTTCCGAGGGCGCCTGGATATTTCCCTTTGCATACATCGGTGCTCGGGTACAGATCGGATCAGGCACGATTGTATATCCCCATGCGGTCCTAATGCCCGACACGGTTATCGGGCCAAATTGTATCATTCACCCGGGGGCAATAGTAGGGGCGGATGGTTTTGGCTTCTACAAGGGTGAGCATCGGATTTACGAGCGCATTCCCCAAGTGGGAAGGGTCATCTTAGAAGCAGAAGTAGAAGTCGGCGCCAATACATGCGTAGACCGAGCGACCTTAGGTACTACTTACCTTGCCGAGGGCGTTAAGCTAGATAACCTCATCCAAATCGGTCATAACGTTCGGATTGGGCCGCATACAGCGATTGCGGCGCAGACTGGGATCGCCGGTAGCTCTTCGGTGGGGGCTTATTGCCGCATTGGAGGGCAAGTCGGTATCGCAGATCATGTGCATATTGCTGAACGCACCTCTATTACAGCCCAGAGTGGAATCTCCAAATCTATCACGACCCCGGGCCGCTCCTGGCGCGGCGCACCTGCCCAAGAAGTGCGCCAGCAGCTCCTCATGGAAGCCATCATGCGCAAGCTCCCTGAGTTGTACCCACGCATCCTCCAGCTTGAAAAAATACTCACCCAATCCTGAGCTTTTATGTTCCAGCGGCAGCACACGCTGAAAGAACCTTTTACCTTTGAAGGGGTAGGGTTGCATACAGGGCAGTCGGTGCGCCTTCAAGTGCATCCTGCCCCCGAAAACACTGGATATGTATTTCACCGCATAGACCTCGCTACACCTGTTGAGATCCCTGCCCGAGTGGAGTATGTTGTGGACCTCATGCGTTCTACCACCCTAGGGAAGGGGGAGGTACGCATCCATACCGTAGAGCATATCTTGGCTGCGCTGGCGGGGATGGGTGTATCTAATGCGCGCATAGAGGTAGAGGGGCCGGAAATCCCCATTCTTGATGGCAGCGCCTTACCGTTTGTTGAGGCTATTCGCCAAGTCGGTCTCGTAGCGCAAAAGGAACCCCAGCAGTTTTACCACATTGAGGAGCCGGTTCACTACCAGGATAAGGAGCGAGGCGTAGACATTGCAGCTTTTCCCTTAGACGGGTTTCGGGTTACGGTCGTGGTGGATTACAACTCTCAGGTGATTAGCAGTCAGGCCGCTACTCTAGTGCGGTGGGAAGACTTTGCACAGGAAGTCGCCCCCGCCCGCACCTTTTGCCTTTTGTACGAGCTAGAGGAGCTGTATCGCTTGGGTCTCATTCGGGGCGGTACCTTAGAAAATGCTATCGTCATCGTAGATCGCCCCTATAGCGCCGAAGAGCTCCGACGAATTGGCAGCCTTTTTGGACATCCCGACGTGCAGGTAGTAGAGCAAGGCGTCCTCAATAACACGCCCCTCCGTTTTGACAATGAGCCGGCTCGCCACAAGCTCTTAGATCTCTTGGGCGATCTGGCGCTTCTGGGCGCGCCCATTCGTGGACAGATTATGGCCATGCGGCCAGGACACACGGCTAATATCGGTTTCGTGCATACCCTCCATAAGCTCATCCAAAAGCGCCAAATCATCCAGCGCTTCCAAAAGTCTCCTACCCCCAGTGGCGTCGTCTTTGACATCCATGCTATCCGCCAAATCCTCCCGCACCGATACCCTTTTCTGCTTGTGGACCGTATCGTGCAGTTTAGTGAAGACAGCATCACCGGCCTAAAAAATGTTACCATCAATGAGCCCTTCTTTGTGGGACACTTTGAGGATAACCCCATTATGCCGGGCGTGCTCATCTTAGAAGCGATGGCACAGGTGGGCGGTATACTTTTCCTCAATATCGTAGAGAACCCCCAGGATTACTGGGTATACTTTTTGGCGATAGATGGGGCGCGCTTCAAGCGGCCAGTGGTGCCTGGAGACCAAATAGTGTTTCGGTTAGATATGCTTCAGTTGCGTCGCGGTATTTGTAAGATGGCGGGTAAAGCATATGTAGATGAAAAACTCGTCTGTGAAGCCGAGCTCACGGCCAGTTTAGTTTTGAAAAGTTCGCTCAAAGGTGCAGAAGCCGCTAAAGCTCCAGCTCGCGGGGGTAGGGCTTAGGTATGGTCGGCGGTGGGCGTTTCGGGGGGTATCTATGACGATAGAAGGCGGCCAGCCTTGGGCGATTACAGGTCCGAACGGTTCTGGGAAATCTTCGCTCCTTGCCCTTCTTGCGGGCTATCTTTCTCCGTCGGAGGGGTGCATAGAGCGCTTGGGCCTCTCGGCTGGGCCTCGGGGGCTTTTCTGGCAGTCGGCCCATGTACTGCCTCCTCCAGAGCTGCGCGTGCAAGAGGTTATTCAAGACTTCTGTCGGCAAAAGGGCCTTTCCGCAGAGGCTCTCACAAAAGAAATACCCGATATACCCCTCTCGGCACCGCTATATGCCCTTTCCTCGGGCATGCGTCAGCGTTTACTCCTTACTCTCGTGCTTGCTGCTCCTGAGGGGCTCGTGCTCATAGACGAACCTACGGCTTTTTTAGACCCACACCACAAAGCCCGTATCTGGGCTCGCCTTCGGAACTGCTTGCATAACCCCAACCTCCTCCTCCTCTGCGCCACCAATGACCCCGAAGAGGCGCAGCTATTTCCTAATCAGCTATCTTTACCTTCCTATGCGGCTTAGGCTCGTCCTCGCCCTGGGGGTAGCCCTGGCCTGGGCTCAAGCCCCACAGCCCTTAGCGCTTCTAGATACCATGCTGCAGCGCACGGGTAGGCTCAAGACCCTGCGCTATGAGCTCAAAAAATACGAA
>CALKJV010000145.1 GCA_937995505.1 uncultured Bacteroidia bacterium
CCAGCCGCCAGCGAGGCTGTAGATGTCTTTGCGGCCGGTTTTTTTGCGCAGGGCGAAGGCGATCTGGCGGCTACGGTTGCCAGCCTCACAGACGAGCACGAGGGGGCTTTCGGGCAGCTGCCACCCTTCCCACCCATACCAAGGGCGCCACTCAAAGGGTACCGGAAAGGTCTGGGGCGCTGCCTCCCCCATCACGATCCAATAGCTGCCCTCCAACTGGCACGCCTGCGCAAAGGAAATCTCCAAGGGTAGCTCGGTCGGCAGCCCCAGAGCGAAAGGGCCCATATCACCGCTCCGCAGGTCTATCCGAAAGAGGCGCCCTGTCGGTGCCGCCTCAGGCGAACTCAAATACATAGCGGCGAGGCTTGCTTGTAAGCTGCCGATGATGCCGGGAACTCCTCCAAGTACGCCGGCTTCGCTGCACGCTGGACCTTCTGCCCCGTCTCCGAAAAAGTCTCTATAACGCATGCCATGCAGGAGTGCCGCTTGCCCTTCCCACTGGTAGATGGCGCCGTAAACCCAGGGCTTGCCGAGACGATAAGCGACCTCGTCCAGCGTGAGGCGACTGGGAAGGTTATCTGTCCCGTCTATCCAGATATCCGCGGCAGCTCCCACCCGCTCTAAAAAGGGCTGGTCGGCCCATATGGGATGTTTCTCTACTTCTAGGTCTGGGCGTAGACGCTGGAGGGCCTGAGCAAGCACCTCTACCTTGAGCTGGCCTAACTCTGAGGGGCTGTAGAGCGGCTGTCGGTGAAGGTTGACTTCTTCTACGGTGTCGGGATCTACAAGGATGAGCTTGCCTATGCCCATGGCAGCCAGGTAGAGGGCGGCGGGGCTACCGAGGCCGCCCACCCCCACGATGAGAGCGGTAGATTTGGCTAAGCGCGCCTGATCCCATCCTGGCAAACGCTGCTGAGGCTCGTAGCGCCGGCTCATAGACGCTCGTACCGAATGCGCCGCTCCCCGCGCGCATACTCCCAGAGCCGCCACCGATAGCCGGAACAGGTAGGAGGCAGCAAGTAGCGATTTAGCAGGCCGCCGTATTCTTTTTGGGGGGGCAGTTGCCCACGCTGATAGGCGCTAGAAAGGTGGGCAAGCCACCGCGCTGCATCATATCCCTGGGCATGATAAAGGGTTGGCCGCTGGTAAAGGTACCGCCGTACTTTCTGCGAAAAGGCTTCCCACGCCGCACTATCCGGCAGCAAACTCTGCGGCACCCAGATACGCATGCGCCAGTAGTCTTTGAGCTCAATGTGCTGGAGGTTTGTCCAGCTCTCCATGCCTATCACCAGGGGTTGGAGCGTATCTCGCCCCATCTTGTGGAGGAGAAAGCCCAGGAGCTCCTCTTGCGACACAGCGAGAAAGTACCAGTCTAAGTCTTTCACCGAATCCCGCAAGGTAGCCCACCTGCGCGTAAGGTCGGCGATTCGGCTAGGGAGCGCATACGCTGGTACCCACTTTTGCCCGCGAAATCCTTCTACATAAGCTACGGCTTGGGGGTCGTCGGCTTCGTACAGAATGGCGCCGCGAGCCGTAGGCAAGCTATCTCGTATAAGCTGAGCAAGCTGCTCCCCATGACAAACAGCCGGCAGCACCAGCGGAAAGGTATACGGCCGCCTCGGCACAGCAGAATTGATAGGCACAGCGTGCCAGATGCCTTTCCGAGTGCAGAAATCGGCGACAAGCTGGTTGAGGCTCCAGGAAACCTCACCGACTAAAATATGAGGGGGCGCGGCTTCCCACTGCGAAAAAAGCGATTGTAGCCGCGCGGGATTGCGCTCGCTATCTTCTACTTCTACTTGCCAAACAGCGTAGGGGGAACGCGCCTCAGTGAGTCCCAGCTCAAAGCCTTGCCAAAATTCCAGAAAGGGCGAGTTGCGTTCTTGCGAGGCCATGAGGGGCAGAAGGAGAACTACCCTAAGGGTTTCGGTAGGGAGTGAGTCGGTAAGCTGCTGCCAGCTCAGCGAATCGGGCGGATAGCCACAGCGAGCCGCCTGCTGGGCGTGCCAGCTGCGCCAGAGGGGCCAAAAGCAGGCCTGACGCAAGTGATAGCTAAGCGCCGGCGCCAAATACGGATAAAGTGCACTCTCCCCGCTCTCCGCCGTGTAGTACCAAAGGAAGCCCAAGTCCGCCTCTCGGTAAGCGAAGTGGGTGAGGCGATCCTCTACATGGCTACGCAGGTCGGGGGGTGTGAAAGGACTTTCTAAAAGGGTACGCAAAAGGTAAAGGGCGGCAGCCCACTGACTGCGATTACGCAAGAGGAGATCTGCGCGTCGGTAGGTAGCTTCTACCCCTAAGGGAGAGTGCGGGCTCTGCTGCGAGACGAAGTACCAGTGGCGCAGGGCCTCGCTTTCCCGACCTGCACGGGCGGCGATGGTGCCTTGAAGGAGGGCAGCCTCCCAGCGAACTAAGCTATCGGGGTGCTCGCGGGCCCGCTCAAGCAGACGCTGAGCATTGAGGGTAAGCCCTCTCCGCAGAGCCTCGTACGCTTCCGGTAGGGGAGAGGGCGGCTGCGCTCCCAACCATACCCCCCATAGCCAGAGCCACTTACTCCCACTCAATCGTAGCTGGGGGCTTCGTAGAGACATCATACACCACGCGGCTGATTTCTGGTACCTCTGCTAAGATACGCCGAGCCGCCTCAAAAAGCACCTCATGGGGCAGTGAGGTAGGCGCAGCCGTCATCCCATCGGTACTATCTACGGCACGCAAAGCGATTACCTCTCCATAGGTGCGCTGGTCACCCGCCACCCCTACGGCTCGCTGCGGCACCAATACCGCAAACGCCTGCCACGTGCGCGTGTACCACCCCGACTGCCGAAGCACTTCTAAGAATATCTTATCGGCGGCTTGGAGTCGCTGTACTCGCTGCGGCGTGACCTCCCCCAAAATACGCACCGCTAGCCCCGGACCTGGAAAAGGGTGCCGCTCTAGGAAGGGAACTGGCAGCCCTAAACGACGCCCTAAGGCCCGAACCTCATCCTTAAAGAATAACCGCAGAGGCTCCACCACACTGAGTCGC
>CALKJV010000146.1 GCA_937995505.1 uncultured Bacteroidia bacterium
TTGCAGAGATACTGCGCTTGCACCTCGCCGAAGCCATTCTGGATGAGAAAGGTCTGCCCGACCCTCAAAAGATGGATGTCATCGCTCGGCTGGGAGGGACCTGGTATGCTCGCATTACCCCCGAGGTAACCTTCTGGATGAAGCAGCCCCGCGACCCCGCCGAAGTGCTAAGCTGGGCGGAGCTGCCCGCAGACTTACAGCAGAGCCGCGTGCTTACGGCTGCCGAGATAGGGCATCTCCTCGCCCATCGCCCAGCAGAAGCAGAGAAGCTTACCCATCGCCATCCCCCAGCTGACCCCGAAACCCTCCACCGAGCCATGCAAGCCCGCCTGCCCCATGACCCTGAGAGGGCCTGGCAGCTGTATCTCCAAGCTACCGCATAAAAGCGCTACTTCCCCGAGGCTGTAACCTCATTTCGCAAAAAGCCCGTACAAACTGCTCCCACTGCCATTCATACTCGCATACACCGCACCAGCTTCGTATAAGGCGTGCTTTAGCGTCAGTAGGGCAGGGTATATCTGAAAAGACACCATCTCCAGGTCATTGTGTAGCTGCTCCCGCCAAACGGCAGGCCCTGATTCTAAAATAGGGAGGATGCTGGTGCGGCTCCAATGGGCATATTTTAGCCCGCGATAGATATGTTTCGTGGAGCAAGGGATTGGCGGAGTTAGCACAAAAACCTCATACTCCGCCAACGAAAAGGGATACGGCTGTAAATCACTCCCTAAGCCCGTAGCAAGCATGGGCCCTCCATACAAAAAGAAGGGCACATCTACCCCAATCTGTGCAGCTACTGCATGGAGCGCAGCCATATCCAATGGGAACTCTAAAATTTCCTTCATCAGGCGCAGAAAAGTCCCACTATTACTGGATCCGCCTCCTAAGCCCGCACTGACAGGAATACGCTTGTGTAAGCGCACTTCTAGGGCAGGCAGGGGGCGCTGGAGGCTTTCGCGCAAGCGCCAGTACGCGACCTGAATGTAATTCTCTCCTTCGCTCTCGGGTATCTCAATCCCACTGAGCCGAAACTCCAAGCGGTCTTTCCCAGGCAGAGGCCGCACCTCTAAGTCGTCATACAGGGCAGGATAGGGCACGAGGAGGGTCTCCAAGATATGATATCCCTCGGGCCACCGACCTAAAATATGTAGTCCGATATTCAGCTTAGCTGGACTTTTTGCGTAAAAGGTCTTCATGATAGGCGCTGGCGTTTGAGAAGGTAGTATTTGAGCGGCGTGAAAAAGCTCTCTTCCATATCTATGGCGACCCAATCAATCCGATTGCGCAGGCAGAAGCGCTGAAGCCGCGCTTCCCACTGAGCAAAGTGAGCGCGATAGGTAGTTTGCATCTCTAAGGGGTGAATTTTGACTTCTCGGCGGGTCTCAATGTCAACTAGCCGCAGCGGTTCTAAGGGCAGCTGGAAGTCTTTTTCGGTCTTTTCATCCCATATCCGCAGGAAAAGCACCTCATGTCCTGCGAAGCGCAGGCGGGCCAGGGCTTGCTGGAAATCCGCTTGCGACTCGGGCAGCACAAATCCATCGCTAAGCAGTATCACCAGACTTCTGCGTTTGAGTTTTTCGGCGATAGCGTGGAGGGCCAGGGGAATCTGCGAGCCCAGCGGCGCCGGCGCTGACCCCCGAAATGGTTCCATCTCTAAAAATAGCCGCCGTAGCCAAGTACGCCGGGACCGTGCAGGCAGTGCGGCACGCACCCGTTCATCAAAAAGGTATAGTCCTACGGCGTCCCGCTGCTGCACCATGAGATAGGCCAGTGCCGCCCCCAGAAAAAGCGCATAGTCCAGCTTTTTGTAAGGCGCTTTGGGGGGATAGCGCATGGAGCCGCTCACATCTATCAGCAGGTAGGCTTGGAGGTTGGTTTCTTCCTCGTACCGACGGCTATACAAGCGCTCGGTGCGGGCAAAGACCCGCCAGTCTATCTTATCTAAGCTTTCCCCCGGCTGATACGGCCGATACTCCGAAAACTCCACCGAAAAGCCTTGATAGGGGCTACGATGCAGCCCCACTAAAAATCCCTCTACAATCTCTCGGGCAATTAGCTCTAAATTAGCGAGCTGAGCGGCTTCTGCAGGGCTTATCACAGGTCGTCTAAGCCAAAGTCGTCCAGGTCTTCATCGTCAAAGTCTAAGGGTTCCTCCAAGGGCATATCTAGGAGGCTATCTACATCCTCCTCCAACTCCAGCGACTCCTCCAGCGCCGGGGAGGGGCTTTCCGGGGCTAAGAGGGCTTCGGTGGGGAGGTCCAGCATTTCTGCGCTTTCAGACTCTAGGAGGAGGGTTTCTGCGGCAGCTTCTCGGGACGCAGCGACCCGCTGCGCTTGCGACCGCAAAGCCGCTACCGTAGGATGCTGGGCGTCTGTGATATAAAATCGCCTGCGAGTAAGGACTAACCGACTCTGTCTAGGCGGCACGACCATGGCTAGGTAAATGCCCGGGCGCCGAACTGCTATGCGCCCGCGGTACAGCGAACGGTCGGCCTTCGTGCGAGGAATCGCAAAAACCCCCTGAACCTTATCAATCGTGCGCAACACAACCCACAGCGTATCCCAATCCGGTCGTTGCCGTAGCCGAACCTCTACCCACAAATAGAGAGGAGCTTTTTGCAGCCGAAAAACCGTATCCATCTGAGAAAGCCCCCCTTGGGGAGAAAACACGCCGCCTATACGGAGGGTATTTTGCCCAAAAGCCAAAAATACAAACCCCATCGCCCAGCGCATTCTGTCAAATATACATTACTTCTGTTTACGAAGCATCAGATACAGCCCCACAGCCACGAAAGGTAGGCTAAGCAGCTGCCCCATATTCAGCGGCAAACCTAAGCTAAAGGCTTCTTGGGGTTCTTTTACCCACTCAATAACCCAGCGCCACCCAAATACCCATACCAAAAATACCCCCAGCGGCCGCCCTCTCGGCCAGCGAATAAGTACCCCACGCCGATAGAGAGCCAAAAGTATCCCAAAAAGCACCGCATACACTATAGCCTCATACAATTGCGTGGGGTGGCGAGGGTGAGGATCTACTCGCTCAAAGACAAACGCCCATGGCACCGTTGTAATATGGCCATAAATTTCTGAATTGAAGAGATTGCCCAGCCGAATGAAGGAAGCCGCTAAGGCAGTGGGTACAGTAAGCCTATCTGCAAGCCAGAGAAAAGGTTGGTCAGGTCGCCTCCTGGTATAGAGAACCAGCGCCACAAAAACACCCACTGTGCCTCCATGACTGGCTAGCCCACCTTCCCATATCTTGAGGATCTCTATGGGGTTAGACAGGTAATATTCTGGCTCGTAAAACAAGCAATGCCCTAACCGAGCCCCCACGACAGTACCAATCAAGAGATACCAGAGCAAGGCGTCAAGGTCTCTTTCGGGGCGCCCCTCCCGCCGATAAATATGCCGCATCAGATAAAACCCCACCAAAAATCCCGCCGCAAAAAGCAAGCCATACCACCGCAGCGTAAACGGGCCTAAATGTAAAATATCTGGCGAGACGTTCCAGCGAATATAAGCGTAACTCATAAGCTCGCTAAATATTCAGCTAGCTGCTCATAAACCTGCTCTCGGAAGGTCTCATGCAGCACTTCATGATAGGCATCGGGGTAGGTAAGGAGCTGCTTATCGGGGGTGGGGAGGTGCTCATACAAGCGGCGAGTAGCGGTGGGGTCGCAGACGGGGTCGGCTTCAGGGAGCAGGAAAAGGTATTTGCCGTGGGAGAGATGGGGAAGGTCTTTCCAGAGCTGCACTTGAGCCGTCTGGATAGCGGCAAACCACCCCGCCGTAGCCGTGCGAAAAACCAAGGGGTCCTCTGCATACGCACGAGCACGCGCCGGATCATGGGTAAGCTGCGTAGGCTCTAAACCCGAAGGCAGACTTAGCGTAGGAAATAGCCGAGCAGCTACTTGGCCTAGGGCTTTTTTCCATCCAGGCACCTCAAGGCGCAGCTGTATGAGGGGTGCGCTGACAATAGTCGCCGCTGGAGACCCTATCTCGCCATAGCGCTGGCGATAGCGAAGCACAATAAGCCCCCCCAAAGAATGCCCAAAAAGTGCCACTGGAGTGGGCATCTTTTCGCGCCAATGGGTCCATACGGCCGTAAGGTCATACAGATATTCCTCCACATCTGTGATGAAACCTCGGCGGCCAGTGGAGCGCCCATGTCCGCGCAGGTCCCATAAGAGGCTTCCCCAGCCGCGCTGCGCTAGAAATTGCACTACCTCTCCATATCGGCCACTGTGCTCAGCATAGCCGTGGACCCAGACTATGCTACCACGCGGGGCTGCTTGAGGAGGGTACCAGGCGGTGTAGAGCCTTTCGCCTTGATACCCAGCCACTGTGTGCGCATGAAACTCCATACAGCAAAGGTAGCGGCTATTCGTATCGCAGGGCCTCTACGGGATCTAAGCGAGCGGCCTCGCGAGCTGGCTGAAAGCCCGCCAGTACCCCTACCGCTCCACTTAGCACCAC
>CALKJV010000147.1 GCA_937995505.1 uncultured Bacteroidia bacterium
GTGGGCATGCACGCCCGCCCCGATAATCCAGAGCTGGTGCAAGCTCGAGCCTTGGGGCGGGTGATATGGGATATGCCTACCTACCTCGCACGCGCTACCACCCATAAGCACCGCATCGTAGTAGCTGGCAGCCACGGCAAAACTACCACGACCGCCTTTCTAATACAGGCTTTCCAGGCGCTCAAGCTGCCCACAGACTGGCTTATTGGCGCGCGGGCTCCCCATATCCCACACACCCTTCGCCTTAGCGAGGCACCGACCTGCATCTTAGAAGGAGATGAGTATCCCGCTTCCCCCGATAATCCCCAACCTAAAGCCGCCGTCTATCAACCCCACTGGCTTATCCTCACGGGCATCGCCTGGGACCACGCCAATGTCTATCCTACCCCCGAGCGCTATCAACAAGCCTTTGAACACATCCTCCAGACTTTACCGAAGGGGGGCGTATGTTTTTATTACAGCGGCGATCCTCTCGTAAAAGCCCTGGTGGAGAAGTGGCTACGGCCGGGGTGGCACTACCTGCTGCCTTACTCGGAGCTCCCCGCTACTCGTAAAGGACAAACCTGGATGGCTCGCATCGGCTCTCGGCTTATCCCTGTGCGCTTCTGGGGACGCCACAACCTCCAAAATGCCGCCGCCGTCTGGCGCGTACTACAAGAGCTTTCGGTATCAGAAGAAGAGTTTGCCAGCATTCTAAGCGAACTTACCTTGCCTGACCAGCGCCAGGAAATATGGCTTCAGACCCCCGAAAAGCTCATCGTACGCGACTTTGCCCACGCCCCGAGTAAAGTAGAAGCCACCTTACGAGCTCTACGCGAAACCTTCCCACGCAGAAGCCTCTTAGCAGTCCTGGAACTGCATACCTACAGTAGCCTCCAGCCCAGCTACGCCGCCCAATATCGTCATGCGTTACGCTGGGCAGATACCCGATGGATCTATGTAGATCCCCTCGTCGCTGCCCAAAAAGGCAGCCAGCTAGAAGTGCTGCGACGCACGTTTCCTTCCAGCTACCGATTTTTCACGAACGCGGAGGCGCTTCGCACTGCCCTGCACAAGCTCCCTACAACCCGCCCTATGGTGATAGCGCTGCTCTCTTCGGGCACTTTGGGGGGGCTCGCCCGCGAAGAGTTCTCGTAGATATTATGTTTACCTTTGCGCTATGGTCGCTATTTCGCAGCGGGCACAGAGGGTACCACCCTCCCCGATTCGTAAGCTAGTCCCCTACGCTAATGCTGCTAAGGCCTCCGGAAAGAAAGTCCTCCATCTCAATATTGGGCAGCCTGACTTACCCACTCCTGCTTCTTTCTGGGAAGTCCTCCAAAAAAATCACCCTCTCGTCTTAGATTACACAGAGTCTGGAGGCACACAAGCTTTTCGCGAAGCGTATGCCCGATTCTACACAGAGATATACGGGATTCCCTTGGAGCCCACGCACTTCCTCACTACCACGGGCGGATCTGAGGCACTGCTTTTCGCCTTTTTGACGCTCTTAGACCCCGGCGAAGAAGTCTTAGTTATAGAACCCACCTATGCAAATTACATTGGCTTAGGGGAAGCTACGGGCATTCGTTTGCGCCCTATTCAGAGCCACCTAGAAGAAGGTTTTGCTCTACCAAGTCCTAGTGCCTTAGAAGCTGCCCTTACAGAGCGCACCCGTGCTATCCTTTTATGCAATCCTTCTAATCCCACCGGCAAGCTCTACTCAGAAGCCGAAGTGCACCAAATCGGTGAGATTTGCCGTCGTCATGGTCTTTTCTTGCTAAGCGATGAGTCTTACCGAGACTACTGCTACGATGGTGAGAAGTTTTTCTCTGCGCTGGAGCTTCCCGAGGCCGAAGACTTTGTCGTGGTAGTAGATACGCTCTCTAAGCGGTACTCGGCTTGTGGGGCACGGGTAGGCGCGCTCATCTCTCGCAATACAGATGTGCTGAACGCAGCCCTCAAATGGGCTCAAGCGCGTTTAGCTCCTCCCACGCTCGGGCAGATTGCGGGAGTAGCCCTTCTCTCGCTCCCCAAAAGCCATTACGACTATGTGCGCCAAACCTTCCAGAAGCGGCGAGATGTACTCTTAGAGGGGCTGCGCAGCATTAGTGGCGTAGTATGCCCTACGGTGCAAGGGGCTTTTTACCTCATGCCTCAACTACCGGTACAAGATACCGATGCCTTTGCCCAGTGGCTCTTAGAGCGGTTTGATGTGGACGGCACGACCGTTATGGTAGCTCCGGGGAGCGGATTCTTTACTGACCCTTCCCAAGGACGAACCCTCGTGCGGATTGCGTATGTGCTGGATGTACCTCACTTAGAACGGGCAGTTGAGATCCTACGGGCCGCACTCAACATTTACGCCCGAGAGAACATCCCCATTCTCTAACCACACAGCATATCCCACAAACGTACCAGGGTGCTTTTGAGCTCCCGCCGATCTACGATGAGGTCTACAAAGCCGTGCTCCAACTGAAATTCGGCTTCCTGGAAGCCGGGGGGTAAGTCTTTTCCCGTAGCTTCTCGGATAACCCTCGGCCCTGCAAAACCAATTAGGGCTTTCGGCTCTGCAAGGTTGATATCCCCCAGCATAGCGAAGCTCGCGGTAACCCCCCCCATGGTGGGGTCTGTCATGAGAGAAATATAGGGCAAGCCCACTTTCGCATACTGTGCAAGCCAAGCCGCAGTCTTAGCCATCTGCACTAAACTCAGCGACCCCTCCATCATGCGGGCCCCGCCACTGCGAGAGATAATCAGAAGGGGTAGCCTGTGCTCTAAGGCATAGCGAATCGTACGAGCGATCCGTTCGCCCACTACACTACCCATGCTCCCCCCGATAAATCCAAAATCCATCACGGCTACGGCTACCGTGTGCCGACCAACGGAGCCGACGGCACAGCGTACAGCTTCGGTGAGGCCGGTTTTGCGTTGGGCTTCAGTGAGGCGCTGCGGATAAGGACGGCTATCCACAAATCCCAAAGCATCCACGGGCAGAATCTCCTCAAAAAGGACCTCATGCTGCCCTTGCTCAAAAAGCAAGCGGAAGTATTCCCGGCTGCCTATGGGGAAGTGATAGCCACAATGGGGACACACATACTGGGATTGGGCGAGCTCTTTGATGTGGATAGGTTTGCCACAGGAAGGGCATTTGACCCAGAGGCCATCGGGGGCACCGATTTTCTCCGTGGAAGGGGTTCGGATGCCCTCTTCTTTGCGTAAGTACCAGGTCATTTCCAGCCAAATTTAGGCAAAAGAGATGCGCCGATGCAGCAGGTAGCTAAGAGGGAAGGTGCCTCCCGCTGCCAGTACCCGCACCAC
>CALKJV010000148.1 GCA_937995505.1 uncultured Bacteroidia bacterium
AAAGGCCACCAACAGTACACCAACCAAACCCACACCGATCCCGGACCAAATTGGAACTGGAATTACTACTATCAGCTCGTAGCTGGCCCTACCTACTCCGTAAACCAGACCTTCACGACACCTACGGGCACCGTATATGACCCGGGCGGGGCTAGTGGAGATTACAGCAATAACCAGCGCTATCTCATTCGCATAGCGCCCCCAGGTGCTACCAGCTTGACCCTTACTTTTCAGCAGTTCAACCTGGAGAATAACTTTTCTGGCAGCACGAAGGGAGGTGACTACCTGTATGTTTACGATGGCGATACGACGACAGCCCCCCTTCTGCGGCGGCTTACGGGCAGCTCTCTGCCTAATCCTATCACTACCACAGGCGGTGTGGCTCTCTTAGAGCTGCGCACGGACTGCTCTACGCCGATGGCGGGCTGGCAGCTCACTTATAATGCCACTTTCTCCGGCGGCACGGGCAGCGCTGACAATACGCCTCCTACCACCTCTATCGGCCCCGCCCCAGACTGGGCTACACAAAATTTTTCCTTGACCTTCCAAGATGAAGACGATGGCGGGCGAGCCGTAGAAAAAGCCTTCTACCTCGTCCTGTACGACAGCAGTGGGGATTGGCGGGCTAATGCCGAGAGAGGCTTTTTCAGTGATAACTTCGTAGGGCCTACCATACACCCTGACTGGACTGCCGAAAAGGGGAACTGGCTCATTTTTGACCCCGGCAATGGCGACCCGGTCCTCCGCCAAGATGACGAGACAAGCGCTGATGCCGGCAATACGAACCTTTACGCTTACCTCAAGCAAAACCTCTCCAACCGCTACCTTTACCACTGGGCTGGGCGATTCGTGGGCGGCAGCTCCACCAACCGCCGCATGGGCCTGCATATTTTCGCCGATAACCCTACCGCCACTAACCGAGGTAACTCCTACTTCGTGTTTTTCCGCTTAGATGGACAAAAAGTCCAGTTGTACAAAGTCGTCAATGACTCCTGGGGCAGCGGACCTGTCGCCCAAGTGGATTACACTTTCCAAGCGGGCACTTGGTACGACTTCAAGTGGAGCTATGACCGCATCACGGGCGACCACCGCATTTATGTGAATAACCAGCTCGTCCTCAGCTGGAAAGACTCTAGCCCTATCGCTTCTGGGGATTACATCTCGCTGCGCACAGGCAATGCCATCGCTGAGTACAATAACTTCAAAGTCTACCGCAGTCGCCCCAATAGTGGCACGGTGACCATACGTGTAGGGGACAGCCCTACGGATGACTTGCGCCGGCAATCTGAGCATCCTGCCCATTACGTAGGCCGTATCCGCAGCATAGTCCAGGACAGTGCAGGTAACCTCTCCACCACCCCAGCCCGCGATGTACGGGTAGATTGGACGCCGCCGACAACCCCTGCCTACGTGCGAGATGGGAGCGATCTGCTGCAAGATGCAGAAATCGTACAGCAAGATACGGTCTTAGCCGCCAGCTGGCAGATGAGTGAAGACCCGCATTCTGGCATCCAGGGCTATCAGTACTGCTTAGCGACAGCCCCAGGACAGGCGGATGTAATCGCCTGGACAAATACAACCGGTACGAGCTACCTTTTAGAACCGCTACCCGCAGGTACTTTACAGGTGGGAGTGAGGTATTACATCGGTATCCGAGCGACAAATGGCGCAGGCTTAGTGGGGTCGGCGACCTACTCGGATGGCTTTACCTACCAGCCAGTCACCACTGCTTTGGGAAGGGAAACAGCGCCTCAGGCTTGGATAGCCCCTAACCCCAGCTCAAGCACAGCTTCTCTCTACGTGCAGCTTGCTGGCGGTGGGGGGCAGTCTTATACCGTCCAGGTTTTCTCCACGGCTGGGCAGCTGGTATGGGAAGCTACTGGCACGGTAAATGCGCCTCTCCCCCTGCCTACCCTTTCCCCCGGCGTGTATCTAGTGGCCCTCACACTCACCGACCGAGCCGAACCGCTTCTCTTGCGGTGGCTGACGAAGGGAGGCACTTGACATTGTGAAAAATGTTCTACCTTTGTGCTGCGTTTGCCCGGTCGTCTAACGGTAGGACAGCAGATTTTGGGTCTGCGTGTGGGGGTTCGAATCCTCCCCGGGCAACAGGGTGTATCCCGAGCTCTCTATCAAGCTTTTTGCCGGCTCCGCCTCCCAAGCCTTCGCGGAGCAAGTAGCTCACCACTTCGGCCAACCCTTAGGTAAGCTCACCCTAAATCGCTTCTCCGATGGGGAAATGCTGCCTAAGTACGAGGAGTCTATTCGCGGGGCGCATGTGTGCCTTATTCAGTCTACCGCCGCCCCGGCCGAAAACCTCCTGGAATTGCTCCTGATGATAGATGCGGCTCGACGAGCTTCAGCGGAGAGCATCACAGTGGTCATCCCCTACTACGGCTACGCTCGCCAAGACCGCAAAGAAGAAGGCCGCGTCTCTATCGGCGCCAAACTCATAGCTAACCTCCTCCAAGCCGCCGGCGCCTCTCGGATTGTTACCATGGACCTTCATGCCGGGCAGATCCAAGGCTTCTTTGATATCCCGCTGGATAACTTAGAAGCCTCTGTCGTGCATATTCCGTATGTGCAGAACCTAGGGTTAGAACCCCTCGTAATTGTGTCACCAGATGCCGGGGGCACTGCCCGAGCCCGCAAATACGCTAAACACCTCCACGCGGACCTCGCCATCGTAGATAAGTACCGCACCCAAGCTAATCAAGTCCATTCCATGCGCCTCATCGGTGAGGTACGAGGCAAGCATGTGATTATCGTAGATGACCTTGTAGACACTGCTGGCACGCTGGTACGCGCCGTAGACCTGCTCCTTCAAGAAGGCGCCAAATCCGTACGCGCCTGCGTCACCCACCCCGTACTCTCTGGGCCTGCCTACCAGCGCGTTGCCGAGTCTCCCTTAGAGGAACTCATCGTAACCGATACCCTTCCCCTCCGACAGACCCTCTCTAAAATCACCATCCTTTCCGTGGCGCCCATTTTCGCCCAAGCCCTCCACAACATCCACCACCACGAGTCTGTCAGCTCGCTCTTCTATAGCTAATGCGTAGCAGCCTAGAGCTCTGGTATTATAGGCTGTTTCCTCGTTATGGCCTCAAAAAACTCCGCCAGACCCTCCCCAAAAACGCCCCAATCCGCATCCTAGATGTCGGCTGTGGGAATCACTCCCCTACCATCGTAAAGCTATTTTTCCCCCGCAGCCACTACACGGGCTTAGATAAAGACCCCAACTACAACCTCACCGAGCAGGACCACCAAAACATGGATGCCTTCTTGCAAATGGACCTCCTGCACCCCAGCTGGGACGAGCTGCCAGATGCCCATTACGATGTCATTCTCTTAGCTCACCTTTTAGAGCATATTCCCCACGGTGAGGCAGTCTTAGAAGCCCTGTGGCAAAAACTTGCGCCCGGGGGCTACTTGTATGTAGAGACACCTTCTGAACGGAGCCTTTCTCTGCCCTCCATGACGGGGACGCTCAATTTTTTTGATGACCCTACTCATGTACGGCTATACACGCTCCCGGAGCTATGCAACCTTTTCTTACGCTTAGGCGGAAAGGTAAAGAGCGCAGGTTTGTGCCGCCAGAAGCGTAAGGTACTTCTTCTCCCCCCCCTACTTGGGCTACATGTGCTTCGGTATGGTACTTGGCGGAGGGGATCGCTTTGGTGGGATCTCCTGGGCTTTGCCCATCATGTCCTGGTTCAGAAACCGGCAGCCTAAGTCACCTTCCCCATTGGGCCACGGCGCCCGCCCGTAAAGTTCGCCCTAAGAAAGGCATATTCCCCACGCTTAGATGGTCCCACCCGTAGGTATTGAGGAGGTTCTCTATGGACGCAGTGAGCGTAAGGTCCCAACTGCGACCTTCACGAGGAGCTAGGAGCTGATAGCCGTAGCGCAAGTGCAGCAGCGCATAAGCGGGGGTATAATCCTCTATGTAAATCGTGCGAGAAAGGTGGGCTTGAGCCGCAGCGCCGTAGAGCTCAGCTCCTATTCGGTGGCGCCGCCAAGTTTGCGTGAGCCGTACCCGCCCGAAAAAAGGATAAATCCAAGGTAACGGCTCTCGTAGGGTCTCGTGCCAGCCATAGGTATAGCCGCTCCAGAGCTCAGCCAAAAGCCCTTCTGTAATGTGCCAGCTTCCTTGCACAGCCCCTCCGAGGGTATAAGCGCGGCCTGTATTTTGTAGCATGCGCCACTGCTGCCGAGTGCTATTACTGGGTGACCCTGGCAGCGAAAAGGTAACTGGCGCAATGTAATCCTCCATGCGATTCCCAAAAACCGATACACTCCCAGCTACAGCTCCCATGCTATAGCGGTAGGAGAGTTCCCCTCGCAAGAGCCGCTCCGGCCGGAGAAGGGAATTGCCCATGAGGATGCTATTATCCATCGGCACATACAGGTAGTACGCATACAGCTCGGTATGGGTAGGGGCGCGGCTTCCATACCGGACACTCATTACCACTTGATGCGGCCCCCAGCTACGCTCTACTTGGATGCCTGCTTGGTATACGAGGAAGTTTCGTTTGTGCGCAGCCCCCTCTGCATAAGCCTCCTGATAAAGGGCCAGCGGTAGGAAACCTGTGGTATCTTTTGCTTCGTAGGCGAAGTGCGAGAAGCCCCCTTCCGCTTCTAAGCGCCAGCCTCCCCCCACAAAGCTCGCTTGCAGCGTAGAGCCCTCCTGTACAAACCCAATATCCGCCAAGTTGAGCAGGTACATTGGGCTCCCTCCCCTTAGGGACAGCATATCCATGGCAGCCCAGGCCCGATGAAATCCCAATTCACTGCGCTGTACGAGTCGAAAACGCTGCCGCTCCAGCCAAGTTACCGCCCAGGTACCCCCTATACTCTGCGTCCGACCCCGCATAGGCATGTACATGCCGGGCATGACGATGCGATTGCGAATTTCCTCTTCGGGGCGGCCTTCATCGCTCATGTCGTGAAACACCGTACTTGCGTAAAGGCGTAAATCCGATACCCCTCGCCACCGATGCCGTAGGCTCACGAGATGCATGGC
>CALKJV010000149.1 GCA_937995505.1 uncultured Bacteroidia bacterium
CTATTCTGGTGAAAAAAGCCCTCTTGATTATAACCGAAGCCAAAGTTCCAGTGAGTGATATTTTTACCGCCTGTGCCATGTAGAATGAGGGCAAACTGGTTTAGTCCTAAGTGGGTGCGGCTGGCAGAACGGCTATCTAAGTAAGTAGTACTCGTAGTGGGCACGCTGAGGGCTGGAGAGAGCCAGATCCCCCCTCGCATGAAGAGCCCCATGCCGGCGGGGTTTTGGGTGAGGTTAGCGGGGTCGCCTCCAAGCGCATTGAACGCCCCAGCCATCCCCAAAGCCCGCGCACTCCCCTGCGGGATAGCCTGACTCCATCGCTCTGCGTCTAAGTCATTTTGCGCCCACAGCAGCGCGAGGCCCACCGCAAGCCCCAAAAATCGCATGCCCAAAGGTAACGGATTTTTGCGTACCTTTCAGAGGTGCGTCGGACCCTCGTCCTCATAAGTCTTCTGCTTCTTGGGGGCTTCCTGATCTTTTGGCAGGACCCCCTCTACCGACTGGGGCGGAGCATAGAAATTTACGGCCGAGTCCTCCAAGAGCTCGTACTCAACTACGTGGACCCACCCGACTTAGATCGGCTGACCACCCGAGCCATTGAGGCCATGCTGGAGGAATTAGACCCCTACACCAACTATTATAGCGCTGCCGATGTAACCCAGGCCCAGCTAGAACAGAGCGGAAAGTACGCGGGCGTAGGGATAGTCTTGCTACCCTTAGAGGGGAAAGTGATTTGTAGGCGCATTCTCCCGGGCAGCCCAGCAGAAAAAGCCGGCATCCAACCAGGCGACCTCCTAATAGAAGTAGCCCAAAAGCCTGTAAGAGAGCTCAACCTTGAGCAGATTCAACAACTTTTGCGCGGAGCTCCCAAAACCTCCGTCTCCGTCAAAGTCCTCCACCCCACCACTGGAAAGACAGAAGAACTCACCCTCGTACGCACCGAGCTGGAGACAGAAGCTATCCCGTATGCTGCCGTGCTACCCGGTGCTATCGGCTATATCGCCCTTACGCAATTTACCCGAGGATGCGCCGAGGCTTTCCGGCAGCAGCTCATCCAGCTCAAAGCTCAAGCCCCTCTCAAAGGCCTCATCCTTGACCTGCGCGGCAACCCCGGTGGCCTGCTCAACGAAGCCCTAGAGATCCTCAATTTTTTCGTCTTCAAGGGAGAGTTACTCCTAGAGACCCGCGGGCGCATGAACGAGTCCAACCAAAAATATTATGCCCAAAACCACCCCTTTGAACCGAACCTCCCCCTTGTGGTGCTCATTGATGAACGCAGCGCCAGTGCTTCTGAGATAGTCGCGGGTACCCTTCAAGACTTAGATAGGGCTGTGATTATGGGAAGGCGGTCCTTTGGCAAAGGGCTCGTGCAGGTCGTACGCCCACTGGTAGAAAATACCCAGCTCAAGATTACGGTTTCTCGTTACTACACCCCCAGTGGTCGGTGCATTCAGACCCTCAAGCCGGGTACTACGCCTCGTACCTTCCGCACCCGAAGCGGCCGCCTCGTACGAGAGGGCTCAGGTATTTCCCCTGACATAGAAGCGCCCTCCCCTCTGCCTATCTCTCTTCAAGAAGCCATAGAGCCGTACTTCTTTTACTTTCTCGCGCAGCACAGGGACCAAATTCCTCGCGACTCGGTAACCCTTACCGTAGAGCTGCCTCCGCTCCGAATGGTGGAGTCGCTTATTGACTCTCTGCGCCCCTACCCTAAGGCATGTACGGAGGAAGTCCAACCCCTTCTCCAGGAGCTGCGCTCTAAGGTCAAGGAGTCAACTGAAGCCGACGCAGAAGTCGCCGCCGTAGAAGCAGCCTTAGCAAGCTATCGGCTAGAGCAATTGCGCCGACAAGCCGAATCCCTCCGACTCCTCGTCGGTCAGCTGCGCGCCTATCACGGTAGAGGCCTAGTCACAGAATACGCCTTCCTAACCGCCCGAAGCCCTCTCGTGCAGGAGGCCCAAACCCTCCTCAAAGACTTAGACCGCTACCAAAAGCTCCTACGGCCTTGAGATGCCGCACCGCTTCGTATAAAACTATTCCGCCAGCTACAGCGACATTGAAGCTGTGCTTGGTACCGAACTGAGGTATCTCTACCGCAAACTCGCACCGGGCCAAAACCGCTTCCGAGATACCCGTAATCTCATTTCCTAAAACAATCAGGAGCGGTCCTGCCGGCCACGCAAACTCCCATAGGGGCACGCTTGCGTCTGTATGCTCGGCTCCGATGACACGCCAACCTGCTGCACGCAGCTGCTCCAGTAGAGCGGGAAGGGCAGAGATTTTTTCCCAAGCCACGCTCTCCTCAGCCCCCAGAGCGCTCCTATGAATCTCCGGGTGAGGCGGCGACGGCGTAAAGCCCCCCAAATACACCCGCTCTACCCGAAAGGCATCGCAGCTGCGTAGCAGGCTACCGACATTATATCGGCTACGCACCTCATCCAGAGCCACTCGCAGGGGCAGCTTGGGAGCTACCCGGAAAGCCTCCACCGATAAGCGCCCGAGCTCCTCTATGGGCTTTTTTCGCATGAGTAGCGTCGCAAATCTACAACCCCTCGTGCAGGCTCAGCACAAGCCCGCCAAACTACCCCGTACGGCAAATGAGAAAGCCCCATCTGAACACGCGCCTCCACTGCCCCGCAATCTACATACACATGCTCACAGCGCTGGCAAGTCAGGAAGCCATATCCGAGGTACGGATCCGGAAAGCACAGATCGCTACGCTTAGCGACGAGGGTATAAGCTATGTTCGGTAGGATGACGCAGCTACGGGGTGGAAGGGTGTCATAGGCCTGGCGTACCTGCTCTACATGGGCATACGGGAAAAGCTTCCCCTCTTCTGCTGCTCGCCTCTGGTGACTCACTGTATTGCGTACCTGCCATGCCACTAGCCCAAAAGCCATGACCACGACCAGCTTGGGAGATAAGCTCTGCCCAAGGCTCCACCAAGCCAGCCAGAGCACAGGAAGGAGAATAGGGAAGAGATGTCTTTCATCAAGAATCCCTATGCGCGCCTGCAACATACTAGAAGTGTAACCCAGCGCATGAAAGACTGCCGTAGCCCCCAGGAAAAGCACCAGGCCCGTGGGAAAATTCAAAGAGTAAGTAGGTGACCGCCTTCGCCACAGATACACGAGCAGGGCCGTGAGCCCAATAAGGACTGCATACCGCCCAAATCGCGCCCCTCCCACAAGCCACTCTACCCATCCATCTTGCATAGGCATGGGGGGATACATGCGCAGCCCTGTATAGCCGAAAGGGTCTTGATAAGCGTTCCAGGCGAAGTATAAGCCAGCAAAAATCCCCTGCATCGCTGCCGCTCCAACCAAAAGCCCTCCAACTCGCCTTTGCCCCTTCCAGAAGTACCATAGCCCCATGAGTCCTGCGGCTGCCCCCACAGCTAAGGCATTATACCGCAAGAGAAAAAGCCCAGTCAGCCCTGCTGCTAGCCCTACAGCCCAGCCCACACTCCCGCTACGCAAAAGCTGAAGCACTATAATCACACACGCTATCCAGCCCGTGAGGTAGGGCCCCTCAGAGATGGCAAATCCAACAACCCAAGTGACATTAGGGGAGAAAAGTGTGAGAAACAGCCACTCCGCCCACGGACGAAAAGCCCACAAGAGTAGCCCATAGCCTAAGAGATACAGAGCGAGGTTAGCCCAGCGGCTCGCATAAAAGGGAGGGGTGTCAGTTACCCAGCTAGCCGCAGCTACGAGGAGTGGGTATCCCAGGGGCCACTCGTGATGCCACCGATACGCCAGGGGCAGCTCGCACCGATGGGGAAAGTCATACGGCAACTCCCCCTGTAAAAGCCGATTTGCCATGAAGAGGTAATAGATACCGTCCTGGTGAGTGCGGCGCAGACCATACGATTCTAAAAGTGCGAGCGTATCCCACGCTACAATGGCTATCTGGATAAAAACAACTGCCCTCAGGATCTGCCGATAGCGCAGGGGCATTTACATAGAGATAGAGCCTTTGCGGAAGTCAGTTTCGCTGATGTGTACGTTGACGAGGGCGGGCTGGCCGCTAGCGAGGGCAGCCTCCAGGGCGGCAGGTAGCGCTTCTGTGCTCTCTACAAAGGTACCCCAACCTCCGAGCGCCTCTACCATCTTATCGTAGCGGGTGAGGTTGAGCTGGGTGGCGATAGCTCGGCCGTAGAAGGGAATTTGGGCGCGTTTGATTTGGGTCCAGGCGGCATCATTCCCTATCACCCCCACGAAAGGCGTCTGGAAGCGCACGGCGGTATCGTACTCCATCCCATTGAGACCGAAAGCCCCATCTCCGAAAATGACCCATACATCGCTTTCTGGGCGGAGAAGCTTCGCTGCGATAGCGTAGGGCGCTCCAGCCCCTAAGGTACCTAAGGGACCCGCATCTAACCACTGGCCAAGCCCCCGCGGCCGAACCGTATACGCTGCGCTCCCCACAATATCCCCCCCATCCCCAATCACTATGCTTTTCCGCGAAAGAAGCCGGTCTATCTCTAAGCACATGCGAAGGGGATTTACAGGGCGAGTAGAGCTGGCCGCTTCGGCTTCAATTTGGGCTTGGCGGCGCGCTTCCTCTTGAAGGAGAGTCTCCTTCCAGGAGAGCCAGCCCTCCGCCGGCGGCGTAAACCGCTGAGCTACCTTAGCTAAAAGGTCCAGCGGATCTCCATAAGCCCGCACATCCCCTGGCCGATTCCGCTCCAGCTCTGTGGGGTCTCTATCGGCGCGGATGAGCTTTGCTTCTGCGGCAATACTGGCTCCGTAATTGAGCCGAAAGTCTAATGGAACTCCCGCCAAGATCACAAGATCCGCCTGGGCTAAGGCGGCTTTGCGCGCATGGAGAAAAAGGAGCGGATGCCGGGCCCCAAGTGCCCCTCGCGCCATCCCATTAGTAAAGGTGGGCATGCCCAGAGCTTCTACAATCGCTACTACCCGTTCGGCATGCGGCGAGAAAAGGATTTGGCTGCCCAAAAGCAGTACAGGCCGCTGCGCGCGGGCGAGGAGCTGCACCGTCACCTCTACATGTTCCTCTGAGACCGTAGGCGATACAAGCTCTACCTCCAAAGGAGAGGGGGCGTCTGCCGCTCGGTCAAAAAGGATATCCATGGGGCACTCTAAAAACACAGGGCCCATCACCCCTTCTGTCGCCGCCCGGAAAGCCCGCTCTACATACTCGGGGATGGCTTTGATGGAAGGGACTTGCACCGACCACTTGGTGATGGGTTTGAGCACAGAGACATGATCCATCTCTTGCAAGGCTCCCATACCGAGGGTAGGCAGGGCAGCCTGCCCGCCAATTACAATCATTGGGCTCTGCGAACGCCAGGCATTGGCTACAGCTGTAACGACATTCATGACGCCGGGGCCTGCCGTAACGGCACATACGCCGATTCGGCGCGTAAGCCGTCCCGCTGCCTCCGCCGCAAAGCCCGCCGACTGCTCATGCCGAAAGTCTATCACCGGCACCCCCACCTCCGTACAGCCTTCGTACAGCTCCATGATATGCCCGCCCGACAGCGTAAAAAGGTGCGTCATCCCTAAATCCCGCAAAAGCCGGGCCATGGATTTCCCTCCTGTAGACATCGCAGCAAATATAGGCCGAGAAGGTGGGGTTACAGGAAGCGCCTCTCTGCGCCGCTCCCCTGAAGAGTCCTTTCAGGTGACTCAGGGCTTCGGTGAGCGAGCGGCGAGCCCGGCTCTCGCTGAAAGTGCCGATACACGAGCGCATCCAGCCAGCCGGGCACTAAGCGGTTGAGCCACACCGTAAGGCGCCCTTGCCTAGTTAGGATGAGGTACTTACGGCGACGCAGCATGGCTCGGTAAATAGCTTCGGCTACGGCTTCGGCGGACATAAGCCGACTTTCTGGCAAGGGGCTTTCTCCCTGCGAAGCCCCCTCCGCCGTAAGCGCCCGCTCCCGAATCTCACTGCGTGTAAATCCCGGCGCAGCGATCAGCACCGACACACCAGACCCATAAAGCTCTGTGCGCAGCGCTTCTAAGAAGCCATTGAGCGCAAACTTAGAGGCGCTATAGCCGCTTCGCGCAGGTAAACCACGAAACCCCGCTATAGAAGATATGCCCACAATCCAGCCTTTCGCCTGCTGCACGGCCGGCAGTGCTGCCTTAATGGCATGCACAGCCCCCCAGAAGTTTACCTCCATCACTTCCCGCAGTACTTCCAGAGAAACTTCTGCGACGGTGGCGCGGTGCGATATGCCGGCATTGGCGATGACAGCATCCAGCCGCCCGAAACGCCCAAGGACCTCC
>CALKJV010000150.1 GCA_937995505.1 uncultured Bacteroidia bacterium
GCTCTCCCAGGTACCCCGCCTCTTCAACCTTTCCCAGGCGCTCTACTTGAAAAAATAGACTGCTATCGGCTTTTTGCGGGGTTACCTCATAAGCCACTTTGGCTTGGTGGTCTAACCAGTACACCTTCTGCGCCGTGAATACGAAGTCTAAGTCGGCCTGGAGCGTATCCCACTTACCCACGCTATGGAGGCGCAGAAAAGTAGGCATGAGGGTAAGCTCTAGGTGCAGCTCGGCTTTTTTGGGCACATCTAACTGAGAGCCGATAAGGCGATACTGCGCCCACACGCTACCCAAGCCCAAAAGAAGGAAAAGCCCTCGCATAGCTTACGGACCAATTCGGCCTTTTAGGAAACCCGTAAGGTAGGGGCCATCGGGATACGGTACAAGGGGAGCCCCCCCAATCCGCCGAATAGCATACCCCGCTGGACCGCCTGGCTGGAGCTGAAAGCCCCCAGGAGGTAGGCAGCCAATACTGATGGGAATATCCGGAAAGGGAGAAGGCACATCTATTACCCCGCTAATGCATACTTGTACAGCTCCGGAGCGACCAGGGTAGCCGTAATCTCCGCCCTGCCCCCCATATCCCTGCGGCGTAACATTGATTATGAGAGGGCCTGCCGAGTAAGAAAGGGTTCGGGTAAGGAGTCCGCCCATCCCTCCTCTAGCCGTGAGGCCGCCTGAGCCATCCTGTCCTGGCGCAAAGTAGCCTATGGTAAAGTTTCCGGAGGGAGCCCCCCCTCGTCCCAGCTGTGCGCCACCGCCACCGCCTGCCGCCACCCCTAACGAAAAGCCTACGTTTCCGAGAATAGGCACGTTCCAACTCCAGGACTGTTCTACCCCCGCTGAGGCTCCCCCACCCCCACCGCCAAAGATATACCCATTACGCAGGTAGAGATACGTACGAGCCGTGATATGCAGGGCATCTCCGCCAGGCTGGCCAGGTAAGCTATAATTCGGGAGCGGTGCCCCGCTGGCTCCATTCCCCCCACGCCCTAAAAAGGCCCCCTCATGGACCAGCGCTACTACCGACTGCGGATGCAGCGACCCCGTCGTAAATGCTGGCACAGCCGTGCTCGTCGCACTTATCTCTACGCCTGGGTGCGTATGCACCACCACACAAATCGGCTGATTGGTAGGGAGCTGCGGGTTGGCCGCCGTAAGGTTGTAATCCGTCGTGCTATTCAGAATATCTACCCGATAGCATGAATCTATCGTGAGCGTGTAAACTACATTCTTTATGGTTCGGCCGCAAATAGCTTGAATAATAATAGGATAGGTCCCAGCCGGCGCAATGGGCTCTACCTCAATCGTAAGCGTAGCCGAACCCGACCCCACGAGAAGCGGCGGATTGAACGTATAGCTCGTATGCGGCGGTAAAGTAGAATACACCTGTAACGCAATAGGCTGCGGCGTGCCCGCTATCTGCGTAAGCGTAACCGTAGCTTGCACGGACTGCGTATTTATATGGTCTACCGTGCCCTGAGCCGGGTTTACAGTGAGAGTAAAGTTACAGTCGTCGCAGTTTTCTGCGTAGGCGGGCAGCCAGCAGCGCCCATTGAAGTACTCCAGCACGCTATCCTGCGTATTGAAGATCACTAGGCCCCAGGGGGGATTCTGGATAGCGTCTCGCTGGGCTGGGGTAATCCGCGGGAGGAGCAGCCCCTTACTCGTGCTCTCTAAGTGCAATATCGCCGCGGAGTCCGGCTGGAGAATGCCAATACCTACCCCCTGCGCCCACAGAAGGCTCAGTCCGCTCGCAAGCCACAGCCACTTCCTTTGCATCGCTTGGACAAAGCTAAGGATTTTTTCTGAGTTACGAAGTAGGACGCTTTTTCTCGGGCTGCCAGGGAATCTCCGCTGCGCCTGCCTTGTGGGTCAGATGCCTACCCAGCACGAAAAGCCAATCGCTCAGGCGATTGAGGTATTGGAGGAAGAGTTCTGGGACGGGCTCGGTGGTATAGAGGGCGACGAGGCGGCGCTCCGCCCGGCGACACACCGTACGCGCGAGGTGCGCCCAAGCCTCTGCCCGACAGCTTCCCGGCAAAATAAAAAACCGCATGGGGGGAACCTCTGCTTGCCTGCGGTCTATGTCTTCCTCTAAGGCCGTAACCTCCTCCGCTTCCAACTGCGGGAGGGGAATGGGCTTTTCGGTACGGCCAGCCGCTAAGTGCGAACCCATCGTAAAGAGCTGCCACTGCACGCGCCGCAGCCAGGCTTGGTCGTCGGCGCCTACTTCCTGTGCGAGAAGGCCGAGCACGGCATTGAGTTCATCCAGCGTACCATACGCTTCAATACGGGGATCAGATTTGGGCACGCGGCCCCCACCCAAAAGCCCCGTCTCTCCCGCATCGCCAGTGCGAGTGTAGATTTTCATGGTTCAAAAGTACGGGATCGCCAGCAGGTAAGCTGGAGGTAGCGCCTTTCGGGGCTTAGGTGGAGGCGCAGGTGCGTGCTATCTGGGCGCTGCCAATGCTGATTTCCAATGGGGCCTTCCGCAGGGCCGTAGAGCGCCTCGTAGCGCCGCCGCAAAAGCTGATACAGCTGCGCAAGCTGCGCAAATTCCGTATGCTCCCACGTAAGGGTCACCGTTTGCACGCGGCGAGCGGAGTCAGGCCAATACTCTATCCACAAGGTGCCGCCGGCTGGAGGGGTCTGGCGAAAGGTAAGGCCCAAAGCGTCTTGGTAATAGGGAGCGACCTTCTCTGCCTGGGCGGCTTCAGAGAGGGGACGGCCGAGGAGATCGGTACGGGCAACCCCCTGCGCTGAAAAAGCCCACCACGCCGGCAGCTCGGCCGGCGAGCGCGTACAAGCCAAAAGCCCTATGCTCACCCAAAAGCTTCGCATGCCCGTAAGGCACTGCGCAAGGCTTCCCAAAACTCTTTCAGGTCTCGGGGCATACGCTTGGGGTCTATGTTTCGCGCAAGGCTTTCGCCGTACTCCGCTCCCCCCGAAATAGGCTGGATGCCCAGACTGCTTAGAAAATCCCTTAGCCGATCCTTGTAGTCTATCTGGCAATCTGCCTTTCGCAGACGAAATAACTCCTTCCAGGCGGGGCGCTTCTTCTGCATAAATTCAGGAGGTACTCCTTCTCCTAAGGCTTTCCAGACGGCTTCGGGATCGCATAGGTACCACGCTTCTACATGAGGGGTTGGAATTCCTGCCACTACCTGAGGCGTCCCTCTCTGCCGTATCCCTTCTGTGATTTCTCGCAAGCGGGTTTGGGTCGCTTGAGCTTCGCAGTCGCTATCTATGAGCACGAGGAGTAGGTCGGGCGAAGGGGTATAGCTTTTGGCGTCAAAGCGCCGTAGATAGGTGGTGAGGGCATTCCAGACTTGACTTCCCCCCTTGACTGAGCCGGGGAAGAGCTTGAGGGACTGGAAGCCTGTCTCTCCCGCTACCCACCAAATGAGACCCCGCAAAAAATTCTCATGGGCTAAGTCCTCACAGAAATACACCACCTCCACTGCCTTGGAGAGGCTATTCATGTAGCGCCCTCTAAGAATGCCGCCTC
>CALKJV010000151.1 GCA_937995505.1 uncultured Bacteroidia bacterium
ATGACATTTTTTAGGCGTGTGTAAACGTAGGGGTTGCCTTTTCCGGGCTTTACATGTAGAAACTCTACTACCTCGTACAGCTCATTCTCCAGGCGCAGGATCATGCCGTTGGAGATGTCTACGGCTTGTGCCATGGGGCAAAGATGGGAAAAATCCCTGCTCGGCGATGTCTTTTTTTTGTTACTTTTGTCCTATGGCAAATCTGACCGTACAGCAGCCGATTACACGCGGGGGAGCTTTTCTGATTCAGCCCACGCCAGCCGAGAGTGTATTTATTCCTGAGGAATGGAATGACGAACAGCGCCAGCTTGCCCAGCTCTGCGAAGAGTTTTTAGAGAAAGAGATCCTACCTCGTTTGGATGAGATTGACTATGGCGACCCGACAAAGGTGATGCCGGAGCTTCTGCGCAAAGCCGCAGACTTAGGCTTTCTGGGCCTTACCGTGCCAGAGGAGTACGGTGGTCTCGGCCAAGACTTCCTTACAGGCATGCTCTTCACAGAAAAGATGGGCCCTTCGCACTCCTTTGCAGTGGCGCTCCTGGCTCACACAGGAATTGGCACTTTGCCGATACTCTATTTCGGTACGCCTGAGCAGAAAGCCAAGTACCTCCCCAAAATCGTATCAGGTGAGCTTTTCGCAGCCTATTGTCTCACGGAGCCCGGATCGGGTTCTGATGCTTTGGGCGCTCGCACGAAGGCTACTCCTTCCGCTGACGGTAAGTCCTACCATCTTACTGGCCAGAAGATGTGGATAACGAATGGGGGTTTTGCGGACCTTTTCACGGTATTTGCGAAAGTCAATGGGGAACAGTTTACGGCGTTTTTGGTAGAGCGGAACTTTCCGGGCGTGTCAGTAGGGGCGGAGGAGAAAAAGATGGGCATCAAAGGCTCCTCTACGCGGCAGGTGTTTTTCCAAGAGACCCCCGTGCCTGCTGAAAATCTCCTCGGTGAGATCGGAAAAGGGCATGTAATTGCCTTCAATATCCTCAATATTGGCCGCATCAAGCTGGCAGCCGCTACGACCGGCTCATGTAAGCTCTTAATCACGCAGTCGGTGCGGTATGCAAAAGAGCGCCACCAGTTTGGGCAGCCCATAGCGAGCTTCGGGGCTATCCAGCACAAGCTGGCGGATATGGCCATCTATACATGGGCCTGTGAGACTGCTACTTATCGGGCTTCGGCGGATATTCAGGCCTACGAAAACTACCTCCTAAGCCAGGGCCAGCCCTACGAAAAAGCCCTTCTTGGTGCTGCGCAAGAGTATGCCGCCGAGTGTGCCATGCTGAAGGTCTTCGGCTCTGAAGCGCTGGACTACGTAGTAGATGAAGCCATGCAGATCCACGGCGGCTACGGCTATTCGGCTGAGTATCCTATTGAGCGGGCTTATCGGGATAGCCGCATTAACCGCATCTACGAGGGTACCAATGAGATCAATCGCATGCTGAGCGTGGATTACCTTCTGCGCAAGGCCATGAAGGGAGAGCTGGACCTTCTGAGCGCCGCCATGAAGGTGCAGGGCGAGCTGATAAGCCTGCCGGAGTTTGGCGAATCAAATGGACAGCCTCTCGCCACCGAGAAAAAGGCCTTAGAAAACCTCAAAAAAGCCGTACTTCTCGTTGCTGGCTACAGCGCACAAAAGTACATGCAAGCGTTGGCGAAAGAGCAGGAGGTTCTCATGGCGATCGCGGATATGCTCATGGATACCTACATCGGGGAGTCCATGCTGCTGCGGGTAGAGAAGCTGATGCAGCAGGGCCAAACAGCGGCGGCACAAGATGCACTTGCGATGACGCAGGTGTACCTTTTAGAGGCGCAGGAACGGGCTGCTGCGGCGGGGCGGCGGGCTATCCTCCATGCAGCGGAGGGCGATGAGCGCCGCATGCTCCTCATGGGCCTCAAGCGCTTCACCAAGCCGATAGAGATAGATGCGGTAGCGCTGCGCCGTCAGATTGCCGAGCGCCTGATCGCCGAAGAGAAGTACTGCTTCTGAGCTGCTCGAGGACCGCAAGTCTTTAGGAAAGAGCCGAGCTTTCCAAAGGAGAGGCTCGGCTCTCTTTTATTTCTAGTTTGGCTATTGAGCTGGGCTTAGCGAGGCGCAAGCCTTTTACATGGGGCGAGCTGACTATTCGAGAGGAGTTTGTGGGCTGCCTGCCTAGCCCAAGAGGTAGAACCGAAGCTTGTATTTTTGCTCCGATGAGACCCCATCTCTCTCTCCTTCTCCTGCTGGGCGGCTGGCTGTGGGCCCAGACTGTCGTAGTAAAAGGTCGCGTCGTAGATGAAGCTACCCGAGAAGCCCTCATTGGGGCGAAGGTTACGGTGGATGGCGGCAAAGCCGGCGCTCTTACAGACTTGGAGGGGCGGTTTCGGTTTGAGGTGTCGCGCAGTGCTACCGTAAAAGTAGAAGTTACCTACGAGGGCTACGAAGAGAAAGTCTATGTGCTGCGCGTGCCCCCTGAGCGTGAAGAGATTGAGGTAGATATTCCGCTTACGCCGAAAAACACGCTCCTCCAAGAGGTGGTCGTCTCGGCCTCTCGGTACGAGCAGAAGATTGAGCAAGTATCCGTATCCATGGATTTTATTCGGCCACGGCAGGTGGAGAATCTCGCTTCGGTCGACCCCATCAAAGCCTTAGAACAAACCCCAGGCGTCTCTACAAATAAAGACCAGCCCAGCATTCGCGGTAGCAGCGGTTATACCTACGGGGCGGGGTCGCGCGTACTGCTTCTGCTGGATGGGCTTCCGATGATGAGTCCAGATCGGCTCAGCACGCAGTTTGACCTTATTCCCATGGATAATATCAAGCAGATAGAGATTGTGAAGGGCGCTGCCTCGGTGCTGTATGGTACAGGCGCACTGGGGGGTATTATCAATGTAGTCTCAGAAGATGTGAAGTTTAAGCCGCGCACGGTAGTGCGGTTGCAGCACCAGATATACGACTCGCCGCGAGAGCCAGTGGGGGATTGGGATGATCGCAGTTCGGCAACCCTCTCTGCTGCCCATATCGTGCATGCCCAGCGGGTAGGTACCTGGGAAGTAACTACCCTCTTGGACCTTATCAATGATACAGGCTTTCGTAGAGAAGGCTTCTCTAAGCGCGCTCGTGCGTGGGTTTCCCTACGGCATAATGCCCCCTTCTTAGATGGGCTGCAATATGGGGTCACGCTTCAAGCAAATATTGACTCCAGTGCTACGTATATTGCTTGGGATAGCTTCCCGACTCGGGCAAACTTACCGGGCGATGGGTTTCTCACTTACCAGCTTTTGCAGCGGTATATGGTGGATCCCTTTATCTCTTACCTCACGCCGGGGGGGAATCGTCACTGGCTGCGGGGGCGCCATTACAAGACCGTAAATGACCTCAGTACCCCGCAGTCGGGCGGTGCCGTCCTGCATTATTATGATTATCAGTATGTGCATAACTTCGGCAAGTGGGGCAAAGTGATCGTCGGAGCGAACTATACCGAAAATCGCGTCTATGCCCGAGAGGTATTTGGGCGGGCTCGGGGCCGACAAGCAGCCGGCTTTGCCCAGGCAGAGATAGATATTTGGAAGTTTCATTTCAGTGGCGGTGTGCGCTACCAGTACGAAGACATAGAGGGGGATACCAGCTTGCAGATACGCAGTGGCCGCGTGGTCAAAGGCGAGAACCCCTTGAACGTGCGCCTTACAACGATCCGAGAGCCGGTCTTTCGGGGAGGGATTACCTTTACGCCTTTCCAAGGGACCATCTTGCGAGCCTCTTTTGGACAGGGGCTGCGTAGCCCTTCCGTAGCAGAACGGTTTACTACTACGGGGGCAGGCGGAATTACCGTACTGCCCAATCCCTTCGTAAAAGTAGAGCGCGGCTACAGCGCCGAAGTAGGCCTTCGTCAGTATATCAAAATCGGGGAAGCCTTCAAAGGTTTTGTGGATGTCTCTGCCTTCCGCATGGACTTCAAAGACATGGTGGAGTTTCAAGTGAATGTAGATGCGGTCTTAGCGGGCTACCCAGGTCTGCCATTCTCAGCTATCAATTTATCTCGTGCGTTCATCCAGGGTGTAGAGCCTTTATGGGGCCTCAGGTATGAGCGAGAGAAGTTTTTTGCGAATCTATCCGGGGGGCTCACGATTATAGACCCAAGAAATCCGGATGGCAGTCGCGAGCTGGATACGATGAATAACATTGCGGGGGCCTTTGCCGTGCTGAATACTGCACTTACTGCCCCTCAACCAGGCACGCCTGGCTACGCTCTTGGCCGAGATATTCCCTATACGCTCAAATACCGCAATAAGCAAATCCTTCGCAGCATCCTAGAAGCAGGCTACGGCAGAGTCTCGCTAACCGCCAACTTCCGCTACTCTAGTCCCATTACGAATGTAGATAAGCTCTTTTTCCTCCTGGGCGCCACTACGAATAATCAGCTTGCGGGGTTAGAAGAGTTTTTCCGGGACTATGCTTCTAAGCCGTATACGGTTTGGGATTTTATTTTAGCGTATGATACGGGGCGGGCACGGTGGTCTTTTCACATCTTCAATGCCTTCAATCGCATTTACACGACCCTGCCTGGTACGCTCAATGAGCAGCGGAGCTTCGCAGTACAGTGTGTTTTGCGCATTCAGGAATAAAACTTTTGCTATACCTTTGCGGTGCTATGCGTACACTACGTAACCTACTCGTAGTCACAGCCCTGATAGGGGGGCTGTATGCCCAAGAAGGAGTAAAGTTTGGCCTGCGGGTCGCACCGGGTATCGGCTTTTTCAGCGTAGACTCTGGGGGTCGCACGGTCCGTAACCTGGCCGCATCGGGCGTATTCAACTTTGGCGGCGGGCTCATGCTCAGCTTTGGGTTTTCGGACAATGTTGCGTTCCTTTTAGGAGCGGGTATCGGCACCGGAGGTGGTAAAATGGAACTCAAGCCCGGCTACGGCATCAATGGGAAAACCGCTGGCGGAGCAGACACTACCATTTCGCTACAAGATGCGGGGCTAACTTCGCCTTCTACCGTCACCTATAAGGTCACGACCGTGAATGTACCTGTCTTTATCAAGATGCGCACTAATCCGCT
>CALKJV010000152.1 GCA_937995505.1 uncultured Bacteroidia bacterium
ATTCAGCTGGATGCTAAGCGCCATAAGCTCCTGTATGCGGGGGCGGGGCGTCCGCTCTTTCTCGTACGAGACGGCAAAGGCACAGAACTGCGTCCTGACCGAGTTACTATTGGCGCCCCTTACGAAGGTGAAGCGCCAGAATTTACTCTACACAGCATAGACCTCGTGCCAGGCCAGATGCTCTACCTTTTCTCGGATGGCTTTACCGACCAGATGAACCCCGAAAGTAAGCGCTACCAGCTGCGCCGCCTGTATGAGTTTTTTGAGCTGGTGGCCGACCAGCCGGCTGCTCAGCAGGGCCTTCTTTTAGAAGCTGAATTCCAACGATGGGCCTCAGGTACCCGCCAAACCGATGATATCGTAGTACTAGGGCTGCGCGTGCCCTAAGGTATCCAGGTTTCCTGTACGAGGCCGTCACCCCCTGTGTATTCCCAAACCAAAATATTGTCGCTCAGCTGGATAACCTCATAAGTGGCAAAGTAGGTTGTGCCTTCTATAGCGAGGTAGCGGTTGTTATTGGTAAAACGCCAGCGGATAGAAACAGAGGGGGAAGGGTCATTGGGGTCGTTGAGGTCGCAGGGGGTAGAGTTTTGGAAGGTACCAGTCCCATCACTGCGAAAGGTCCAGCGGTCATCGGCTCGGCAGGGAGGTATAGCCTGGCTACTGCCCCGCACAGAGAGAGTCTGTAGTCTCCAAGTACGACTGCTCCCGCCCGTGAGGAGTTGTGTAGAGTCTGGGGTAGGAGTATCTTTCTTATCCGGCTGGCAGCCTGTCCATACCAGAGCGCCAAGACCTAAAAGGCCTATAAGGCTGCGCATAGCCCAAAGATAGCTAGTCTAAGGCTAAAGGGCGGCTAAAAGAAATTCGCTATGTACGAGCGGAACTCGGTTATCTGAGGGAGCTTGAGCAGGGTCGCAGTGGTAGCCCCAAATCTGCACTTCCTCTACGAATGGATGCAGCTCCTCGTAGTAGCAGTGGGTAGGCGAGCGACGGAAGGCCACATCGTGAAACGCCCACAACGGCTGGTGCTGGGCTTTCCAGCTGGGGTCTTTCAGAACAGGGATGGGTTCGCCAATGTCGCCACTGTACAGCAGGTGCCCCCCCTTTCCTGAAAAAAGATACCCACAGCTGGGCATATGGGGGGCATGAAGGCGGTTCGTAGGGATAGGCTCTACGTACGGGGGATAGCTTAACCGTAGGTCGGCAAATCGCTCTACTTCTCCCATGAGAAAGTGCAGCAAGGTATAGAGCTTAGCGTGCAGTTCGGGTGTACCTGCAATGACCAGCAGAGGTTCCAGTCGGCTAATAAAGTGCCGATGGTACAGAAGCGCTGACAAGCTCCCGATGTGGTCATCGTGCAGGTGGGTAATGCAGACCGCTTGAATTTTCTCTATAAGTCCGAGCTGTACCAGTCGGGGATACACGGTAAAGCCGCAGTCTATGAGAAAAGTCTTACCTTCCCACTCCACGAGGGCAGCGGAATTGCCTAAATGTACATCATGTGCGCCCCCGGCGCCGATAAATGCGATAGGCGGCTTCACGCTCGGGCTAAAATTTCCTGGGCATGGGTTTCAGGCTTGACCTTGGGGAAAACCGCCGCAATATGGCCATTCTCGTCAATAATGTAGGTGACCCGCAAGGTCCCCTCGTAGGTTTTGCCGTACATGTTTTTAGTACCCCAGGCGCCATAAGCCTTGATAATCTTGCGTTCGGGGTCTGCCAGGAGCGAGAAAGGCAGATTATACTTCTCTGCGAAGCGCTTATGAGACGCTACATCATCGGCGCTTACGCCTAGCACGACGTAGCCGGCGGCCTGGAGGGCCTGGTACCCATCTCGGAAGCCGCAAGCCTCCTTCGTGCAGCCAGGCGTATCGTCTTTCGGATAGAAGTACAGAATCACCTTTTTGCCGCGTAACTCGCTTAGCCGTATGGTGTGGCCGTTTTGGTCAGAGGCTTCAAAGTCAGGGGCAGCGGCGCCCACGCTCAGTAAGCTGCTCATATGGCCCTGGTAAACAAATTTACACTTTATCGCTCGTCATCCTCCTCATCTGGGCTCATCCAGTCGCTCGGGCTCTCTTGCGGGTCGTCAAGTTCTTCTTCACTCTCCTCCTCCTCTTCAATGAGCTGGGACTGATTGAGGAGTACATCTAAGTCTTCGTACTGGATGCTGCCCTTGGCGATGGGCACGTAAGAGAGGGCGTATTCGGTGTAGAGGCGGCGTGCCGGAATTTTCAGGTGCTTCTCAGAAGCTTTCTCTAAGAAGTAGCGCAGTTCGTCCGTAAATGTAATAGGGCTCTGCACGCGTCGAGGGGAAGGCTGATACGGTGCGCTATTTTGGAAGGCGATAAGGTTATTGCAAGCCAAGCTAACCACATAGGTGTAGCGTTCGGTGATGAGCTTGATTTGCGGGATGAAGCATTCGGAAATAGGGGGGTCTTTGTCATCGCCTTCATCTACAAAGGTTTCTTCCCAGTCGGCGGAAGGGAGTTTGATTTTGGCGCGCTTTTCCTCCCAGGAGGGATGGAGGGCGTTGTCGGAGGTGAGGTCGGCTGCCCTTTTGAGCTTGACGAGGATGCACTCGGCTTTTTGTGCCCAAACGGCAGCGAAGAGGCCTAATCCTATCGCAAAGAGAGACGCCCGCACCTACCAAAAATACGACTTTTTACAAAAGTCCCAGTTGGATGCGAGCAGTCTCACTCATGCGGCTCATGTCCCACGGCGGGTCAAAGGTAACTTCTACTTCTGCGCTGCGTACGCCCGGCACAGACTCTACGGCTTTTTTTACATCCTCGGGCAGGTGCTGGGCTGCAGGGCAAAAAGCCGAGGTCAGCGTCATCACCACTTTTACATCGCCAGCGGGGTTGACCTCAATATGGTAGATGAGCCCGAGCTCGTAAATGTCTACGGGGATCTCGGGGTCGTAGACTTCTTTTAGGGCTCGGATGATG
>CALKJV010000153.1 GCA_937995505.1 uncultured Bacteroidia bacterium
TTCTCGCAGCTTCTCTTGAGGCCTGCAACCTAATTTATGCCCCAGCCGTATATGTAGTGTTATGAAAAAGATAGCCCTCGTCCTGGTCCCCCTCCTGGGGGTAGCGCTGGCAAAAGCCGAAGCGCCCGCAGAAAAAGTCGCCGCCGAAATGACCGCCCAAGTCCTCCTCGGTCCCGGCGGACCCGGCAAAAACTACCGAGCCCAAATGGCCCGATCTTACTTCGGCAGCGGCGGCAAATGTCGCAGCTGGAAGCGCTTCTGCGGCCGATAGAGGCCTGAGAGCGCCCAGAAGGTGGCCAAAGGGGGCGAAAGCCCCCGTTTTTATTTTAGGGCTTTCCTGCCTACCTGCAGTATGGAAAGCGTATTTTTGCTGCGGTACATGCGCTACGAGATGATTGTGGGCTTGGAGGTGCATGCCCAGCTGCAGACCCAAGCCAAGGTCTTCGCACCCGAAGCGGTAACCTTTGGAGAACGGCCCAATAGCTATATCTCTGTGGTCTCTCTCGGCTATCCAGGCACCCTCCCTGTGCTCAATCAAGCCTGCATCAAAGCCGTAGTCCAGCTCGGCCTCGCCCTAAATTGTGAGATAGCTCGGCTTTTTTACTTTTCCCGTAAAAACTACTTTTACCCCGACCTCCCGAAAGGCTATCAAATCACGCAAGAAGCCGCCCCCATCGCTCGCGACGGACAGGTGGAGGTTCGCCTGCCGGATGGATCGCGTCGCCGCATCAGCATAGAACGGCTCCAACTCGAAGAAGACACCGGCAAAAGCTTACATGACCAAGACCCGTTTGATACGCTTTTAGACTACAATCGGGCGGGCATCGGCCTCGTAGAGATTGTAAGTCGACCCGATATCCGCACTCCACAGGAAGCCATGGCTTACTTAGCGCACATTCGGCGGCTCGTACGCTTCCTCGGTATCTGTGATGGAAACATGGAAGAGGGAAGCTTGCGCTGCGATGCAAATATCTCGGTGCGCCCCATAGATAGCGATGTATTCGGTACCCGAGTAGAAATCAAAAATCTCAACTCCATTAGCGCCCTTGGAAAAGCATTAGAGTACGAGTACGGTCGGCAGGTCGCCCAGCTGGAGCGAGGGGAGCCCATCCTGCGAGAAACTCGTACCTGGGATGGCACGCAGACGGTACCCCTGCGAGAAAAGGAAACTTCGGACGACTATCGGTATTTTCCTGAGCCGGATCTACCGCCGGTCAGGCTGTCTGAAGCGCAGCTTGCCCAGTGGGCCGCCGAGCTGCCCGAGCTGCCAGAGACCCTTTTTGACCGCATGGTAACCGAGTATCAGCTTACCCCAGACGAAGCTACCCTCTTGACCGAAGACCGCCCCTATGCGGAGTACTTTTTGGCGCTTCTGCAGGCCCAGGTCTCCCCTAAGGCAGCCGCTACTTGGCTCAATGGCTCTGTCCGCGCCTATCTCAATGCCCAAGCTAAGCCCATGGAAGAGTTTCCCGTGTCGGCCAAGCAGCTGGCTCGCTTGATTGCCTTGGTGGAAACTCGCCAGGTGAGCTTCTCAGCTGCTAAAGATATCCTTTTTCCGGCCCTAACTCAACAGCCTACGAGCGACCCCTCTGAGTTAGCTCAGCAAAAGGACCTGCTCCTCCTGCGAGATGAAGCCCAACTGGAAGCCTGGATTAGCGAGGTACTCCAAGAAAACCCCGACAAAGTGGAAACTTACCGAAAAGGAAAGGCCGGCCTCTTGGGATTTTTTGTCGGCCAAGTGGTACGACGCGCCAAAGGCAAAGTAGACCCCCAAGAAGTACAGCGCCGCCTCGTAGAGAAGCTCACCTAGCCCATGCTGGCATACCTACAGGCGCTAAGTGATTTTTATCGCCAGGAGCTGGGTGAGACCGTTCTGCAAAATCATTTAGCCTGGCCCCAGTCTTTTGATGCGCTGCAAGAGCGCCTGGGCGAAGCCAACCTGCTTGCCCTATCCCAAGCTTTTTCCCAAGAGGGCCTCCTCCACCACCTGAATCGCCACCAGCTGCCCATACTCTTAGTGCGGCGAGACTGGAAAGAGTTTTACCTCGCCATACCTACCGGCAAAAAGAAGAAGGACTGGTATCTCTGGCGCCAAGAGCGGTTTTTAGGCAGCTTCTCCCCCGAAGCCGTCCTCCAAAAAGGTCTAGGAGAAGATGCATACATGTACCTCGTAGTGCCGCGGGGATTTGTACCCTCCCCTTTTTCCAGCCAACCGCTACCCCCTTGGAAGCGCCTGGGTCGTTTCTTCTCTGCCGAGAGCCGCATCGTGGCCTATATCTACACCTACGCCATCCTCGCTGGCGGCACAAACCTGCTCATACCTGTCTTAGTCCAAGCCATTTTCACGTACATTCAGACCCTGGTCTGGGCCACAGGCCTTACGACCCTACTGCTACTCAGCCTGGCTGTCCTCGTGGCTTCGGCGGTCGTACGCATCGGCCAATATATCTTGATTGAGCACCTTCAACGGCGGCTCTTTCTCCACTCTACGCTGGAGATCGTGCACCACGTACCGCGATGGCTTTACCCTGCCGTCGTCCGAGAAAACCTCCCCAGCCTCATCAATCGCTACTTTGAGATTTTCACCCTGGAGAAAAACCTCTCCAAACTCCTCCTCAATGTCCCAGCCGACCTCCTCACTATTCTGCTTGCTATCATACTCTTATCGTTTTATGCGCCATTTTTCGCGCTGTCGGTGGTGCTTTTGACGGGGATAGTTACCCTGGGCATAGCCTACACCTTCAAGCCCGCCTACCATAAAAAGAAGGCCGTTTCTGACGAGAAGTACACCATGGCCACTTGGTTAGAGGAGCTCGCACGGGCACTTCTAACTTTCAAGGTGGCGGGCTTTCCGCCACTGCTGTACCGACGCACCCAAGAGTTAGAAACGCGTTACCTTACGCGCCGCCAGCAATACTTTCGTCTGCTCCTCACCCAAAAAGGCCTCCTGTACTTCTACCAGATTGCCATCGCCCTTACCATGCTGAGCCTGGGCGCCCTACTCGTGGTAGATAAGCAAATTAGCCTCGGGCAGTTTGTCGCCTCCGAACTGGTTCTATTTCTCATTCTGAATGCTGTGCAGGATCTCGTAGGTAACTTAGACTCTCTCTACGATGCACTCGTGGGTATTGAGAAACTAAGCCAAATTTTCCAGCCGCCCACCGAAAAGATTGCCGGGGTTACGCTTCCAGCAGGCCCCTTTTCCCTGTCTCTCCAAGGTGTAGGCTTTACGAGCCACCACTCAGGGGCAGAATTTCGCATCTTGCATAACCTAAACCTACAAATAAAAGCCGGTGAGAAAGTCTGTCTGACCGGCCCCGCCGGCGGCGGGAAAACTACCCTGCTCCATGTCCTGTACGGCCTTTACACCAATTATGGAGGCGATATCTATGTAAGCGGCATCAATCTCCGCCAAACAGACCTGCTTCATTATCGGGCTCGCATCGGAGATGCGCTAGAGGTGGGCGAGATCATTGACGCCACGGTGTGGGATAATCTGACCCTAAGCGCCGGTGAAGTGAGCTGGGAAGAGGTACTGGCGATTTGCGATCGCTTAGGCTTTCGGCATACGATTGAGCAGCTGCCCGAGGGCTTTTTCACCCGAGTGCCGCCGGGGGGCAGGGGCCTACTCAGCGGACTCATCCAACGCAAACTTATCCTCGCCCGCGCCCTTCTGTCTAAACCCGACCTCCTGATTGTAGATGACCTTTTCGCCACAGTGGACTGGAGCCTCAAAGAACCCATCTGTCAGGTCATGCTTGACCCACAGGCCTCTTACACCGCCATCATTGTATCACAAGACCCAAAGGTCATGCAGATGTGCGACCGAGTAGCTTTTTTATATGAAGGGCAAATCCGCTACTCCGGAGCTTATGAGGGCCTGCAGCCCTACCTGAAAAGCCAAAACCTCAGCCTCTCGCGATGAAGCGCCGCTGGAACCTCCTACGCTTGGGGTTCTACACCTCGCGCATAGATGAGATCTCCTACATCCTCGGCCAAACCATAGAAAGCCCCGCTTGGGTGCGCAACGGCCTACAACGGATAGGGATAATTGGGCTGGTGTTTCTGGGATTTATTTTTTTGCCGTGGACGCAAAATATCCCCGCAGCCGGGGCGGTAACCTCGCTCTCGCCAGACGTGCGGCCGCAAACCCTCCATGCCATGATACCCGGCCGCATCCAACGCTGGTACGTCCAAGAAGGCCAAAAAGTCAAAGCCGGCGATACTCTCTTCCTCCTGGGGGAAATCAAAGACTACTACTTAGATCCTGAGCTGCGCCTGCGCCTCTCAGAGCAACTGCAAGCCAAAGAACAGACCGCCAGGGCCCAACGCGAAAAAATCGTCGCCTTACGGAGTCAGCTCGCAGCGCTGTACGAAGCCCGAGAAGGCACTCTCGCCCGAGCCCGCAATAGCCTGCTCCAAGCTCAGCTGCGCTACGAAGCCGACAGTGCAGCACTACGAGCGGCCCAGCTGGAAGAAGCCCTCGCCCAAAACCAGTATGCCCGCCAGGAAACTCTTTTCGCACAGGGGCTCCGCTCCCTGACCGAACTCCAAATGCGCCAAATGCGCTTCCAAGAAGCCCAAGCCAAACGCATCGCCGCCGAAAATCGCCTCGCCGCCAGCCAAGCCGACGTGGCCAACGCCCGCCTCCAACTAGAAGTCATACAAGCCGACTTTGCCGAAAAAATCGCCAAGGCAGAAGCCGACCTGCGCAGCACAGAAGCCTACCTGTATGAAGTAGAAGGCGCCATCGCCAAACTGCGAAATGAACTCGCCAATATCACCGTCCGCCAAGGGTTTTATGCAGTCCTCGCCCCCCAAGAAGGATATGTAGTGCGAGCTCTAAAAACAGGTATCGGCGAAGTCATCAAAGAAGGAGAACCCCTCGCTGTCTTCATGCCCGCCGGGTATAAGCTGGCCGCTGAGCTTTTTGTGCGGCCGTTGGATGTGGCGCTCCTCCGACCTGGCGCAAAAGTTCGCTTGCAATTTGACGGCTGGCCTGCATTTGTCTTCTCCGGCTGGCCGCAAATCAGTTTCGGTACCTTCGGCGGAATTGTATATACCATTGACTATGTGGATGCGGGCACAGGCTTTTTTCGGGTGTTGGTAATGCCCGACCCCGAAGACACACCCTGGCCTACGCTGCTACGCTTGGGCGGCGGGGTACGGGGATGGTTTCTCCTAAACGATGTGCCTATCTGGTACGAGATCTGGCGCCAAATCAACGGCTTCCCGCCGGACTTTACGGCGCAGTTTTACCAGAAAGGCGAAAAAAAGCCCTCAAAATGAGTGCGCTGCTCCTCACGCTATGGTTACAAGTGCCGCTGACCCTCTCAGAGGTATATACCCGAGCGCTGGAAAGGCATCCCTTAGCGCGAGCGATAGGCCTAATGCCAGCCATAGCCGAAGCCCAAGCTACCACTACCGCCGGCGTATGGGATCCTACCTTGAATGCGTCGCTCTTAGAGAAAAACTTCAAAAACCAGCTCTATTTCACGCTCTTCAATGCCGACCTCAAAGTGCCCCTCTGGAATGCCCTGGACTTCAAAGCTATCTATGAGAGTACGGGGGGCTTCTCGCTTAACCCTGAGGATGTCACGCCGGCAGCTGGCCTGGTAGGGGCAGGGCTAAGCATACCCTTAGGGTCGGGCTTGCTGATTGACTACCGCCGAGCGGCTATCCAAAAAGCCCGCCTCTACACCCAAATGGCCCCCTATGAAAAGCAGCTGGCCTTAGCCGAACTGCTTTTGGACATCGCGCAGGATTACTGGGGGTGGTTTGCGGCACACTATAAAGCTACGGTATATGCTCAGCAGCTTGCTGTAGCGGAGGGGCGGCTGCGCTTCCTACGAGAAGCCCTGGCCCAAGGAGAAGCTACCCGCGCAGACACCTTAGAGGCCTATGTTGAGGTCAACCTGCGTCGGCAAGCGCTACTGGCTGCACAAGCCGACCGCTGGAAAAAAGGGCTCCTTCTCCAGCGCCACCTCTGGGAGGAAGTGCCTTTGGAGCCGGCGGCTTTTTTGGAGCGGTATCGGCCAGACTCCGCAGTGCCCTATGTGCCCAAAGAGCGATGGGAAGCGCTCATCGCCGCGCATCCCAAACTCCAGCTGTACGAGCTCAAACGGCGCGTGGCTGCTGTAGAACGCCGCTGGGCCGCTGAACGGCTCCGCCCTCGCCTCCAAGCGGAATACTTTTTTTTGCGAGACCCTGACCTCTGGCGAAAAGGGTGGGAACGCCCCTTCCAGACAAACTACAAGTTTGCCGTCACCTTCGCGATGCCCCTGTATCTGCGCGAAGCCCGGGGTAGCCTGCTAACAGCCCGCCTTACTCTGCGCCAGCTGGCCTGGGAACAGGACTTTGAAGCCCGCTCCCTCTACAATAAAGCCCTCGGTCAACTCGGCCTACTGGATTCGCTCTGGCAACAAACCCAATTCCAAGCACGCCTGGTAGAAGACCTTTTTACCCTCGTGGAGCTGGAAAACCTACGCTTCCGCGCCGGCGAAAGCGACCTTTTCGTCATCAATCGCCGAGAACGGGAGGCCTTCTCTGCCCTCCTCGGCCTGTATGAACTGTATGCCCGCTACGGGATAGAACTAGCGAACCTACAAGCTATCTTGGCTTGGATTCCATGAGAAGTGTGGGCGGATGCTAAGTAAGCTTACGGCCTTCCCTCGGCTAAGGTCGGGTCCCAGATACCCTCAGGGGCCTCTACACGAAGGATCGGAGGGCTTGTACTACGGTCTAACCCGCGCACAAAAGGCTCGGGTACCCAAAAGAGTTTGCCCCCTTCGGCTTCTACTAGGAAAAAATCGTAAGCTCCGCCGGGCTGAATAGCGTGGAGTACCCCGCGAGG
>CALKJV010000154.1 GCA_937995505.1 uncultured Bacteroidia bacterium
CATCCCTCGGCCAGGAGGAATCTGCCCATACAGATGCGACAGCTCTAGGTGAGTATGCGCATTGACCCAAGCAGGGGTAAGCAAGCCCTCTACGGGCTGAGCCATGGGCTCTGTGACTGCGGATATTTCTAAGATCTGCCCTGTCTGCAGCCTCAGGGTCGGCTTGTGCCAAAGCCGCCCCTGCCAATAGAGCCAGTCTGGCGAAAAAGTACCTGTTACATAGCTAAACACGGCTCGTGGAGAGGCCCGACTCTACCGACAGAAACTCACTAAGCCTAACTTGCACTAGCTCGCAACAGAGGGTTCTGTCGCCTGACCGGCCTCCTGAGTGGCGGTTATAGAAGGAGCAGCTTTCTCCACCTCAAACTCAAAAAATACTTCCTCAAACCCTCCTACCCAAAAACACCAGAGACGAGAAGCCAAAAAAGGCGAAAGATTCGCAAAAAAGTCTATCACCTTACCTATAGCCGAGGCGGCGTAAAATACCGCTGGAGAGAGTACGGATTTCTTGAGGTACGGCTGTGCAAACCACGTAAGCCTGAGCTTGTGGAGCTTGAGAGGTATTCCCATATAGCCCCCCTTGAAGGACGGATTGAAGTAGTAAGGGAATGTCACATCAAAGCCGCGCTTGTGATCAGCATGGGTAAAACCCCGAGAAAAATGCGGAACTCGAATTCGCACCCGGGCCCCCGGTTTGGCGATCCGGTATATTTCCCGCATAACCGCAAAAGGGTCTCTAAGGTGCTCTAAGCAATGGTCCGCCTCTATCAGCTCAAAGGTATTGTCCTCAAAGGGATACGGAAAGGCATCCAGATCGTGCCGCACATCCGGGGGAGTAATGGAGTAGTAATCCACATTCACAAAGCCAGGCTTAGGAAACTCCCCTGAGCCTAAGTTAAGCTTGGCCATATGCAAATATACAAGCTATCTGCGTGTAGGACCGACTATAGAAACAGGGGCAGCTTCTTATACAAGACTCAGGCGGCTCGGATTTGGGCTCGCACTTTCTTGAGGTGCTGTACGATGAATCGGAAAAGCTCATCCAGCTCTTCTGGCTGGAAGAAGAATTTCACTCCGGCTGCTTCGTAGATCTCGGGTACGCTTTTGAGATAGCCTAAGGAGAGGGCATGCAGGTACTTCTGGATAGTGCCCTGTGGGTCTCGGTCGTAGTTATACCACAGCTGTAGGGCCCCTATCTGCGCCAAGCCATACTCAATGTAGTAGAGGGGATAGTCAAAAATATGGAGCTGCCGATGCCACAAGACTTCCAGGGTTCCCTCCGGCCATGCTATATCAGAGCCATGGAAGCGGCGGTAAATTTCTACCCACTTCTGTCGGCGTTCGGTGACCGTGTGCCGGGGATTTCGGTACACCCACTCCTGAAAGGCATCTACCGTCGCAATCCAAGGGAATATGGAGATTATGCGGCTGATCTGCTGAAACCATGCCCGAGCTCGTTCCTTTGGGTCTGAGTAGAAGACCGAAGGATAGAGGGCCATGAGCTCCATGCTCATGGAAGCCAGCTCTGCTACTTCACTGGGATAGTCACGCTGCAGCACAAAAGGTACATCGCGACTTTGGAAAGTATGCACGGCGTGCCCTACTTCATGGACGAGGGTAACTAAGTCGCTATGGGAGCCAGCTGCATTCATGAAGATGAAGGGCAAGCCTGACTCTTGGAGGGTGTAGTTATAGCCACCGGGGGCCTTTCCTGGGCGAGAAAAGAGATCTAAGTGCCCAATCTCGTGCATGTAGCGCACCATTTGGGCGATTTTGGGATGTATCTGCTCAAAGAGCGCAAAGCTTTTCGTAATAAGCTCCTCCTCGGTCTGGAAGGGTCGTAAGGGGGAGCGCGAGTCGCACACATCTACCGCTGTATCCCAGGGGCGCAGCTCGTCTAGGCCCAGCGAGTTTCGGCGATACAGAAGCAGTCGGCGATAGAGCCGACGGATAGAACGTTCTACTAGCGCGTGGAAGTTATGGCATAGCTCCACCGACCAGTCAAAGCGCCCTAACTGTCGGAAGCGATAGTCATAATAGTTTTCAAAGCCAGCGTTCTGTGCAATTTGCGTGCGTATAGCGATAAGCTCGTCAAAGAGAGCTTCTATGCGGTCTGCTTGGGCGGCACGGGCTTGGTGGATTTTCCACCAGACTTCCTCGCGGCGAGCTTGGTCCGACTGCTCTAGAAACAAACTCGCTTGTGGCAAGGTGAAGGTCTGCCCGTCTATTTCTACCGTGAGCTGACCGATAAGCTCGTTGTAAGCTTTAGCGAGCACTTCGGCTTTTGTCTCCAGAGGAACATTTTCTGGGCGATACAGAGCGAGGTAGTTTTGGACGAGCCGGTCAAAGTTCAAAAACTCATCCTGCGGCAGCAGAGACCGCCAGGGCGACTCCCAATAACGCTGATAGAGTTGATGGCGGGCTTCGCTGAGCTTGGGTTGAATTTCGGTTATGTAGTTTTCATAAGCGGTGCGGCTTTCGGCATCTTGGGTATTCTGGGTGAAGCGAATAAAACTCCAGGCCGCGGCCTCGCTGACGGCAGCTTCAAGCTCATTGAGGCGGCGCAGCCAGCGATAAAAGTCAGAGAAGCTTTTCCAACGGGCTGTACGCAGCTCCTCTACGAAGGGGGCTAGGGCATCCCAGCTCGTGAGCGTAAGCTGGGTGGGGAGCCACTCGCGGGCGGAGTGTGTTAGCTGCATATGCAAAGGAAACAAAAATTATAGATTCAATGTGTAGCCGAAGGTACGGGGTATCGTTTGTCTTTGGTGCGCTGATAGCCGGCGCGAGCTTTCTGTATGATGCCAGTGCGGCCCGTTTCAGAGGCAATAGTTTCGGCTTCTTTGTAGTAAAGGCGGGCGTTGTGCCAGTCTGCGGCTTTTTCGTAGAGCTGAGCTAAGTAGAGGGCGGCATAGGCTTGCATCCACCGATTACGCTGAGGCACCTGTCGGGTAGCCTGAAAGTACGCAAAGCGGGCGGGCTCGTAGCGCTGCCAACGGTGATACAATCGGCCGTAAAGGTAATATAGCGCAGTCCGCTGGTCGCCGGTGAGGCTCTGCAAGCGGGTGCGGAGGGGCTCTAAGGTAGCTTGGGCAGCTTCGTACTGGTGCTGATGTAAAAGCCACCGAGCCTGCCAGAGGGTGATTTCAGTGGAGTCGGGGGGCCTCTCAAGCCAGCCGCGCACGAGGGCTTGGGTCAGGAGATCTTCTTCCCATAGGAGGTCTTTATAGCTCAAACAGGTTTGCCACAGCTGCTGGGCCCCGGTGGTGTCTCTATGCAGCCAAGCTATATATCCGCGCCAGCCGTATTGCGCAGCTATCCCGAAAGGCTGTGTCTGAAAGAGGACAAACCGCTGCCAGAGCGATTCTGCCTGGGGGAATCGCTGCTGCATCAGGTAAAGTTTGCCGAGCCAGTACGCTGCATACGGGAAGCGTCGGCTTTGGGGCTGGTGGAAGAGCTGTGTGAAGAGGCTTTCGGCTTCTCCCAGCCGCCCCTCCTCAAACACCTGCAAGGCCAGCGAAAAGCCCCAGAGGTACGGCGGAGGGCGCTGAGCAAAAAGCTCCCGTCGGCAAGTATCTAGCCAGGCCGTAGCAAGCGTATCAAAGTTTCGTAGGACAAAAAAGTATAGGAGGCTGGACTCCCAAACCGTGTAAGTAGAGGGATGAGCCGCTTGCCGCAGTTGGAGGAGGGCTTTTTCCCAACGAATCTCCGGCGTGCCTGGAAGCCAGCGCTGATAGGTCGGGGGAAGGGTTGCAAAGATGACCTGCCACAGTCCCCGCCACTGTATGGCTAAGGGGTCTTGGAGAGGGGCTTTCTGGAGGATACGCCAGCTGCGCCAAGCTGCAAGCCCAGCGCTAAGCCATTCCCGCTCTAAAACATGCAAAATAGTCCGCTGCGCATACACATCTGCCGCCAGCGCCGGCAGCGAAGGAGCTATCTGTCGGTCAAATTGGCGCTCATACAGGTTAGAGAGCTCCCAAAAGGCTTTGCGTTCGGAGGGATGCAGCGGAAAGAGGGCTTTGAGAAAAGCGATGCGATGCTGGTCCCAAGTTACATATGAGCCATTCCATTCTAAGGCCAGTTCGCGCTCCGCGGCCTCAAAGTCCAAATCCCAGAGGGCATAGACAAAGCTAGCCCGCTGCGCCCATGCGGCACTACGGCATAGAAGCAGCCACTTCCTCAAAGAGGGCTGCATCTACAAGAAAACGACCGCAGTTTTCGCAGACAAGAAGGGTATTGCGCTGGTAGAGCTGCCATTGCAACTGCCTGGGTAAAAGCGTATAGCATCCA
>CALKJV010000155.1 GCA_937995505.1 uncultured Bacteroidia bacterium
GCTTTGATAAGCGATCGGATAACAGACGACAGCATGGTATCAAATAGAACCAAAGAGCGAGGGTATCTCTTCCCCCTCTACCTCTATCCCTCTGCCGAGGCGGGGGGCTTGCATCCTTCGGAGCGCGAGCCCAATCTGGCGCCGTGGCTTTTGCAGGAGCTTTCACACAAGTATGGCTTTGAGCCCACGCCGGAGGAGGTGCTGGCTTACATTTATGCGGTTCTTTACAGCCCCACCTACCGCCAGAAGTATGCGGAGGCGCTGCGGGTAGATTTCCCTCGGGTGCCCTTCACAGCGGATGGGGCGCTTTTTCGGCAGCTTGCCGCCCTGGGCCAGCGCCTAATTGACCTCCACCTCCTGCGCAGCCCCGAACTCAACCCCCCCGTCGCTAAGTACCAGGGCACCGGCAGCGATAAAATTGAGTTCGTACGCTATGACCCCACCACCCACCGCGTAGCCGTGAATAAAGACAAGTACTTTGAGGGCATCACCCCCGAGATGTGGGAGTACCAGATTGGCGGCTACCAGGTCTTAGAGAAGTGGCTCAAAGACCGCAAGGGAAAGATGGACTGGGACTTTCAGCACTACCTTCGTATCGCCACAGCCATCGCCCGCACGATAGAGCTGCAGTCCGAGATAGAGGCGCTGTATCCCGCCGTAGAGCATAAGGTAATCCCCCTCCCAGCGAAATAAGAGCCAAGCGCAGCCCCCGAGCTTGCAGGCATATTGTATTTTTGCGCTGGGATGGTTTGGCTTTTTCTCTCGCCGGAGTTTCCGCCGAATTATCATCTTTTTGCGTGGCACTTTCAGCGGTTAGGCGGCACGAGTGTAGGGATTGGGGGTGCGGCTTTTTCGGAGCTGCCCCCTGCTGTGCAGCAGTCCCTTAGCCGGTATGTGGGGGTAGGGGATTTGCACCAGAGTGCGGCTGTGGAGGCGGCTGCCCGCGCCTTAGCGCACGAGGTTGGGGGGGTAGACGGCATTGACTCCTTCAATGAATACTGGCTCAGCTTAGAGGCGCAGCTGCGGGAGGTTTTGGGGGTTCCTGGGCCCCGGCCCAAAGACCTCCCCGACTTCCAGCAAAAAAGCCGCATGAAAGCCTACTTTGAGCGGGCGGGCATAGAGCCTATCCCCGGCCGAGTAGCCCAGGACTTTGCCGAGGTAGAAGCCTTTGTAGCCCAGTACGGCCTGCCCCTCATCGCCAAACCCGACAAAGGCGTAGGCGCCGGCTCTACCTACAAGATCGCTTCCGAAAAAGACCTCAAGCTCTTCCAGACCAGCTTCCGCCCAGGATATCTCTTAGAGAAGTTCATCACCGGCACGATCCAGACCTACGATGGCCTCGTAGACCGGGAGGGCCGCATCGTCTTTGCCGCTTCCTTAGAGTATAGCCGCGGCGTAGCCGAAGTGGTCAATGAAGATACCGATATCTTTTACTTCGTGCATCGGGAGATACCGGCGGATTTAGCGGAGATTGGGCCGCGCATCGTGCAAGCGTACGGGCTTCGCATGCGATTTTTTCACTTTGAGTTTATCCGTTCGTCGGAGGGGCGGCTCTACCCCTTAGAGGTCAATATGCGTCCGCCTGGCTATCCGACCCTGGACCTTTTCAACTTCGCCCACGATATAGACCTGTATCACCTATGGGCGGTGTGTGCGCATGGGCATCCTGCGCCGCCGGTGCCTTCAGCGGCCTACTATGCCTGCTACATCGCCCGCAAAAAGCACATTGGCTACGAGCACAGCCACGAGGCGGTTATGCGGCGCTTAGAGCCGTACCTTCTCTACCACTCGCCGACCAACCCCCTCTTTCGCGCAGCGATGGGGGATGAACATTACATCATTCGCACGCCGGACTTTAGCCAGATGGTAGAGCTGGCCACCTGGACCCAGAAGCGCCTAACCCTATAAAGCGTATGGATATACAGCATCAGCGCTGGGAAGAGACGCCGTTGGGGCGCCCCATCGCCCTGAATCGGTATGGAGCAGCCGGGCAGCCGCTTTTGGCCTTCCCCGCACAGGGCGGCGACCACCGGAACTTAGAAGACTTTGGCCTTATTGCCGCCGTAGCCCCCTACATTGAGAGCGGCCGCATCCAAGTCTTTACTACAGACACATGGGACGAGGAGACCTGGACCGGCTCGCATCCCCTCCCCGAGCGCGCCCGCCGCTACGAAGCGTACGTGCGCTTCGTGCTGGATGTGGTTTTGCCCTGGATCAAAGCCCACACCGATCGCCCCCTCTGGACGACCGGCGTAAGCATGGGCGCATACCACGCAGCCAACTTCCTCTTTCGCTTCCCCCACCACTTCGGCGGCGTTATCGCCCTCAGCGGCGTGTATGAGCTGTCGGAGTTTCTGGGCGAGTACAGCGATGAGCTGGTGTACTACAATAGCCCCTTGTGGTTTCTGCCCAACCTCACCGACCCCTACTACTTAGAGGAGCTGCGCAAGAAAGTCATCGTCCTTTGCGTAGGGCAGGGCGCATGGGAGGAACCCATGCTGACCCAGACTCGCCGAATGGGCGAGATCCTCGCAGCGAAGGGCATCCCCGCTTGGGTGGATATTTGGGGGGAAGATGTGCACCACGACTGGCCCTGGTGGCATCGCCAGCTGCCGTACTTCCTGGAAAAGCTTTTGTAGGCTACCCGCTCGCCATAAAGCTGCTTGGGATTTTGGGATTTGCCGTACCTTTGTAAAGGTATGCGTAGCATCGTTTTAGGGCTTGCGGTTATGGGGCTCCTCTGGGCCCAGAAGAAAGGCGCTCCTGCCGCTGAAAAAGCGAGCCCCGATAAGCCGGTAAAGCTGGTAGATTTCCCTAAGCTTGAGCACGATTTCGGGAAGATCAAAGAAGAAGATCGCACCGCTACGACGCGGTTTTCCTTCAAGAATGTCTCCAAGGAGCCTGTCAAGATCGTAGATGTGAAAAGCTCCTGTGGCTGCACGGCCCCCAGTTGGAGTAAAGAGCCTGTGGCGCCTGGCAAGGAAGGCTTCGTAGAAGCGCAGTACAGCGCATGGGGTCGGCCAGGGGCTTTCACGAAGACCCTCACGGTGCGCCTCCGCTCCGAAAAAGACACCACCAAAGAAGAGACCTACGTGCTCACTATCAAAGGTGAGGTGCTCCCCCGGCCCAAAGGCCCCGAAGATTGGTATCCCACCAAAGTAGGGAACTTACGCTTCGGCCCCGCTAATCACGTCTCCTTCGGCACTCTCAAGACCAACGAAAAGCGCTCCCTCACAGCGACCGTCTACAATGACTCCGATAAGCCTATTGAGCTGCGGGAAATTGCCGATGTGCCTGCGCATGTCAAGGTATCCATCCGTACCCCTAAGGGAGATGTACCTAACTATGTTTTGCCGCCGAAAGACACAGCCCAAATAGTCGTGCAGTACGATGCGGGGGCGGCCAATGATTTTGGCTTCATCTATCACATGCTCAAGATTCGCACCAACGACGCCATAGAAGCCGATAAGCCCTTTTACGTAACGGCCAATATTGAGGAGTACTTTGGGGAGCTGGATGAGAAGGCGCTGGCGGAGGCGCCTCGGGTGCAGTTTGATGCGACGGAGTTCAACTACGGCAAGATCAAGGCTGGGGAGAAGGTGACGCATGAGTTTCGCCTGACGAATGCAGGTAAGAAGCCTTTGATGATACGCAAGGTGAAGGCGAGCTGTGGGTGCACGGCGGCTACGCCCGACAAGAGCGAGCTCAAGCCGGGCGAGAGCACGACGATAAAGGTTATTTTTGACTCTACGGGCCGTTCGGGGCGTGACTCCAAGAGCGTTACGGTGATTACCAATGACCCTCGCCAGCCCACCACGAACCTGATTATTCAGGGCGAGATTGAGGCGGTGACGAAGTGAAGCGTTACAAACTTAGCTCCTTATGCAGAGCGGGGGCCTGATGAGGGTCCCCGCTTCTGCATATATGGGCTTTCCTACTCTGTGCTTTTCTAGACGGAGAGGCTTTTTACGAGGGTATGGAGATACGCTGCGGCTTCTTTCATTCGGCTGCCGTACCAGCTGAAGTAATCCCCTCGCACAATCCGCACTTCCGCTCGGGGCCATAAACGCTGGATCTCTGGAATATGCTTTTCCGAAAAAGGAAAGGGCTCATCCGACAAGAGAACAAGCTGCGGGTCTAGTCGCTCCGGCTCTTGTAAGGCAGGGTAGCGGCCAGGTAGGGTAGCCGCTACATTTTCCCAACCTAATCGCTCCAGAAGGCTATGGATGTACGTCCGGCTACCCGCAGCCATGTAAGGTTTACGCCAGATAAGGTATAGGACCCGCAAAGGGAGAGCTGCGGCCTCAGACACAAGCTCAGCAAAAGCCGCTTCAATCTCCTGGATGATTTGAGAAGCTTGGGCCGCCTTACCGGTTATGTCGCCGAGCCGCTGGATGCTTTCCAAAGCTTCTGCGAAACTCTCTACCCGAGTTACATACACAGGCGCGATAGCGGTGAGCCTTTCTACATCTTCCTTTGTGTTTTCCTCCATCTGAGCGATAATTAGGTCGGGCTGGAGGGCTTGTACGGCGGCGATATCTACTTTTTTCGTGCCGCCGACGACGGGCACTTTTTCTACGAGGCCCTTAGGTTGGATGCAATAGCGGGTACGCCCTACGATGCGCTCCGCCAGCCCCAGCGCAAAAAGCGTCTCCGTCTGCGAAGGGCACAGCGAAATGATCCGTTCCGGTTCCGTGGGTATCTCTACGAGGCGGCCTAGGCTATCGGTTACGCTGCGCGTCCTGCTCATACAGCCGCACAATCTCACTTACCAGCGGGTGCCGCACGATATCCGTGTCGCCGAGCTGAATGACAGCAATGCCAGGGGTTCCCTCTAAAAGCTGTATCGCATGTAAGAGGCCGGAAGCCTCTGGTTTGGGAAGGTCTATTTGGCTAAGGTCGCCTGTAATGACGATTTTAGAGCGATGACCGAAGCGAGTGAGAAACATCTTCATTTGTAGGCGAGTAGCGTTTTGTGCTTCGTCTAGGATGATGAATGCATCATTGAGCGTACGGCCCCGCATGTATGCCAGTGGGGCTATTTCTATTACGTTCTGCTCTAAGAGCTGTTGGAGCTTTTCGGCGGAGAGCATTTCCTCCAGCGAGTCGTAGAGAGGGCGCAGGTAGGGGGCGACTTTTTCGCGCAGGTCGCCGGGCAGGAAGCCCAAACTCTCCCCAGCTTCTACGGCGGGGCGAACCAGGATGATTTTACGGATTTGTTTTTCTTTTAGGGCCCGTACGGCGAAAGCGACAGCGGTATAGGTTTTCCCTGTGCCGGCAGGCCCCACAGCGAAGGTGATATCATGGCTCTCAATGGCGGCGGCGAGGCGGCGCTGCCCTTCGGTTCGGGGAGCTATGCGCTGCCCGGAGACGGTGCGCAGGATGGTAGGGGCTGGGTCGCTGGAAGGAGCCGTTTCGCCTCCTTGCAGGCGCCCCACGATTTCGCGTACTCGCTCACTGGGTAGACGACCATGACGCCGTACCTCCTGTACCATAGCCTGAATGATCTGCTCTAAAGCGGCGATCGCTTCCGCCTGCCCGCTGGCCTTGATGCTGCTGCCCCGTGCCACAAGCTTGATTTCGGGGTAAGCGCTGCGCAATAGCTGAAGGTTCTCATTAGCAGCCCCGTAAAAGCTCAGAAGGTCAATGCCTTCCAGCAGAATTTCACTTTCCGTTATGAGTTTCTCCATGTATGGCGAAGATAACTTTTCACTGCGAACGGTAGGTAAGTAGATGCAGTAGCTCCAGTAGGGGGAGTTGGTGCGTGTAGGGTAGCTGGCGCGCAAGCTCTGTGGCTTGCTGGATGTACTGGGCTAAGGTCTCTTCAGTGTAAGTGAAAGCCCCCATCGCTTGTAGCCTTTCTCGCACAGATCGGAAGGGGGCTTTTTGGAGGAAGCGGCGTTCGGCGGGGCTAGCTTGGTGGAGGGCCCAGAGGAGTGGCAGGGTAAAGCGCTTTTGCTTGCGGTCAGCATCAGTCGGCTTGCCTGTGAGCGCGCTGTCGCTCCAATCCAAAAGGTCATCGCGTATCTGAAAAGCTATACCGATAGCCTTGCCCATCTGGGCGGCGGCTTGGATGATCGGGTCGGGGGCGTCCGTGCTCCATGCCCCCATTCTACAGGTGGTCTCAAAGAGGGCTGCGGTTTTTTTCTCAATCACGGTGAAATAGGCTTCGGGGGTAATGCTGGCTTCGCGCATGCGTTTCAGTTGGAGGAGTTCGCCTGCGGCGAGAGCTTCTACCGCCTCTGAAGTGAAATACAAAAGCTGTGGCTCTTGATGCCGTAGCGCCAGGAGAAGCCCCCGAGCCAAAAGCCAATCTCCAAAAAGCACCGCTATCCGATTGCCCCATAGGCCCCGCAGCGAAAAAAAACCTCGCCGATAGTCGGAGTCATCCACTACATCGTCATGCACGAGGGTAGCGTTGTGCAGCAGCTCGATAAGGGTAGCCCCTAAGAGGGTTCTTTGGGTGGGGGTGCCGCAGGCTCGGGCCGTGTACAAGAGGAGGAGGGGACGGATTTTCTTGCCGCCACGACGCAGGAGAAATCCGCCTAGCTTTTCTAAGAGCCAGTTTTTGCGATACACTTCCTGGCGCATCGTCTCCCGGTAGAAGCGCTCAAAAGCCTCCCACTCCGGCAGCTCGGCTTGGAGCTGCCGAAGGGAAGGTCTCTTAGTAAGGGTAGGGAGGAGCATGCTTAGGGTTTTCCTCCTAAAAACAAATAGTTCAGCGCCCGAAGCTGTAAAAGCAGCCACAAGCCCACACCCATGAGGCCTAAGATAATGAGGTTGTAGCGATAGGTAGGCCAGCAGCTGCCTGCGAAGCATTGCGTCGCAGCGAAAAACGGCACATAGTATCCCTCTCGCTGGGTAATATAGGCGGGTTCATAGAGACGCGAGAAAGCCCCTTCTTTGCGGAGGATCTTTTGGGTAGATTGTGTAGCCAAGGCCACTTCCTCTAAAGCGCTATTGTGATAAGCGAGACGTACGCTTGGAGGGATCTCCTGCTCTGCTAGAGCTAAGCGACTGCTGGTGATTTGGAGGTTTCGTCTAAGTAGCCCCTCTAACTGCTCCATTGACGCAGCTCCCCAAGTGTGTAGATAAGCTGCGGTGTCTCCTTCGCTGCGGATGACGGGCAGGGCATACAAGAGGTGGTAGCGCAAGCGCGACTGTTCGGCTTTGAGGGGATACAGCTGGCGCATGTAGGGGTTTTGGGTGAAATGCAGGACGACCTGCGCTTCGTAGGCCCAGCGGGTGATAGCTAGGTCGGCTAGCAGAGGCACGGGGCGGCTTCCTCGTAGGTCTGGGTTGAAGCGATCAAAGGGAATGACCGCTCCACTGAGCACAAGCTGGGGGATAATCAGAATGGGGATGAGCACATATACAGGGACCGGATGCGTGAAAGTGTCGGAGAGGTTCAGGGCAATGAGGTTACTTAGCACGGCCACGACAAAGAGAATCAGCCACGTCTCACCCCATAAGGCGGTGTGCTGGAGGAGGAGCGATGCACTAGCCCAATAGAGGGTTACTTGGAGGGCCGAGAAAAGAAAAGTCCAGAAGAGTTTCGCGTGGAGGTAGCTGGTCCAGCTGAGGTGGAGGAAAGCTTCTCGGAGGCGAATCTTACGGTCGCGCAGGAGCTCCTCGGCGGGGGAAAGCATACCGAGAAAGAGCACCGCCAAAAGGTGCGTGAAAAGGGCTGTAGGGAGATTGTCGTTTTCATAGAGGGTGTACGGCTGGTCGGGGGGGTGATAGCGCAGCGTGAAACCCACGATGAAGCCCAAAGCCGGTGCCGCCAGAAGCAGAGCCAGGGTAGCTGTACGGGTGCGCAGCTTGCGCAGGCCTTCGCGGGCCCACAGCACGAGAAACTGTCGCAGCCGAGAAGCCGGTGGGTGGGGTTTGGGGGTAGGTACTTCAATTTGGGTCTTTGGGGGAGTGTAGTCTCGCCAAAAAATCTGATACCATCGCTCAGGGGGGATATTGCGTTGGGGGGAGGGCTGCCCCTGCTCGTCTAAGCGGCGCTGCTGGATGATATCAAAGAGGGCTTCAGGTTCTACGCGACGGCAGCTCGGGCACTCAATCTGCTCACTTTCCGCAAAGCCCGCCGCCCTTCGGAAATGCGATAGAGCCGCCAGAGGCGCCCCCCAAAAAATTGTATAGCCCCCCTCGTCCAAAAATAGAAGCTGGTCTAGCTTTTTGTAGATGTCTGAAGAGGGCTGATGCAGGGTGAAAAACACGATTCGCCCTTCTCGGGCTAGCGATTGGAGGATTTCTACAATCTGTAAGGCATCGGAAGAAGACAACCCCGAAGTGGGTTCATCTACGAAAAGGACTAGGGGTTGTCGTACGAGCTCAAGGGCGATATTGACTCGTTTGCGCTGGCCGCCGCTGATGGTGGGGTTGAGAGGCGAACCCACCGGAAGGTCTGCGATTGGGAGCAGACCCAGGGCCTTGAGCACTGTCTCGGTGGCTTCGTGCGCCTCTGTATCATCGGCATAAGCTAGACGAGCAGCGTAATAGACATTTTCTCGCACGGTGAGCTCTTCAATCAGGAGGTCTTCTTGGGGTACGTATCCGAGCAGGCCTTGGATATGGCGGGATTCTTGGTGGATGTCTCGGCCGTTGAGGTACACGCGTCCACTGCTTGGCTTGAGCTGACCGCTGAGCAGCTTGAGAAGGGTACTCTTCCCGGCGCCGCTGGGTCCCATGATGCCAACTAAGCGCCCCTGTACCACCTCAAAAGACACAGGATGGATAGCGGTCTGCCCACTACGAAACTTATACGATACCCGCCGAGTCTCCCATAAAAGCCGCTGCTGAAAAGGGGCCGGCCGAAACTGCTCCAAGACCTCCTTGTAGGTGAGCGTGTAGCCTTTCACTCGCAGAAGGGCCCCCTCCGCAAATACCCGTATCACATCTCCATGAATCCATAGCCCATTCAGGTGCCCTTCCATCTGCGGGCCTACGAGCCGCATCAGAAGGAGATTTACCTTCGGTAAGTAAAGAAAGGCTACATACCCGGGCAACGGTAGCTGGAGGCGGCGAATATGTTCGGCTACTTCTTTTTCCGTAGCCCCCACAATCAAAAGCTGGGGCGAGTCAATGGTTCGTAGGCGTGAAGTCTGCGCAAAGTGCTGTAAAAGATACTTATCCTCTTCTGCAATCTCAAAGGTACTCGCCATCTCCTCCAGAAACTGCTCTTCTTCTAAGCGAAACTGCTTATCTGCATGGGCCAGCTGCATCACATATGCATACAACAGATAGCGTAAGGGCCGGGAAAGCTGCTGGGTTATAGACTTCAGCAAAATCTTCGGCTGGAGCTCCGAGGGGCGAGCTATGTAGGTCTGAAGCTTCTCTAACTCTAAATTAGGGTCTACGCCCAGCTCTCGGAGTAACTGCCTTAGGACGGCTTCCTCTTTGGCGGAGAAGCTACCGTGCAGCGTGAAGTAAGCCAGGGTGCGCGTGAGCCCATCCAGTAGGACCTCTTGCATGCAGGGCAAGTTTAGCTATTTATGGTGGCCTGATAGCGTTCTATGCGCATTAGCCCTCGGATGTCAGCTAATGCCCGTATTACCCCGAGAAGCTCTGCTTCGTTATACACATAAAACTCTATCACTCCTTGAAAGTAAGAAGCTTTGCCCTCAATGCGGATAGATCGTATATTCTTTCGCTTACGGAGGGAAAGTACTTTGACAATATCTAAAAGCATGCCTTGGCGGTCTTCGCCCTCTAAGAGCAGCGCAGCGAGAAAGGGTTTCTGTGGTGTGGAGAGCCACCGCAGTGGACGCACCTTAGCGCTATCTAGGGAGAGAAGCCGCTGGATTTCCTTGCAGGTCGTTCTGTGGATAATAAGCCCTTCGCTCGTTACGTACCCCATGACGGCATCAAAGGGAATGGGATAACAGCAGGTAGCGTAAGTGTGTTTTTCTTCTAAAAGACCTATTTCGGGGGCACCGCTGAGAATCCCCAACTGCATAGAGAGCTGGTCTATAATCGGTGTGGCCCCCTGGGAAAGTCGCTTAAGACGGATAAAGTTTTGGATGGTAGTAAGCTCTACGCTATGTGTGCCCAATCGGTAGAGAAGCTCTTCCAGGTTAGGTAAGCGCAAATACCAGAGGAGTTCTCGGATGATAGGGTCGTCTTGGCGCAATCCTAAGTGTCGCAATCGCCACTCAAAGATAGTCCGGCCTTTCTCAATAGCCTGTTTGCGCTGCTGCTTGAGGTATTCGCGGATCTTGAGGCGGGCTCGGCCGGTCTTGGCGAAGCTCAATTGCTCTTCGGTGGGTTCGGATCGTTCGCTAGTGAGGATTTCTACTTGGTCTGCGTTTTGGAGGACATAGTTTAGGAGCACGGGCCGTCCATTGACCTTAGCGGCTATAGCATGACGCCCGATCTCCGAATGAATCTCATACGCAAAGTCTAACGCTGTAGCCCCAGCAGGTAAGACTTTCAATTCGCCTTTCGGAGTAAAGACGTACACTTCCTCATGGGCTAAGTCAGGTTGTAGCTCTTGGAGGAGGTCTATGCTGGAGAGGTCTGGATTTTCCAGCAGGCTGCGTATGCGACTAAGCCATCGCTCTAAGGCTTCGTCGTAAGCGGTGGGATGCCCATTTTGGGTCGATTTATAGCGCCAGTGAGCGACGAGACCATACTCTGCGGCCTCATGCATGCGGCGCGAACGGATCTGGACCTCTACCCACTTTCCCTCTGGGCCCATGACGGTAATGTGGAGGGCTTCGTAGCCTGTGGCCTTCGGATGAGAGATCCAATCCCTGAGCCGTTGGAGATTCGGTCTATACAGGCTAGTAATGAGAGAATAGACTCGCCAACAGTCGGCCTTCTCTCGCTCGGGCGGCGAATCTAAAATGATCCGTATGGCAAAAATATCATACACTTCCTCAAAGGGCACGCCTTGCCGCTGCATCTTTTGGTAAATAGA
>CALKJV010000156.1 GCA_937995505.1 uncultured Bacteroidia bacterium
GCGGCGTGTTTTCCATTAGGAGAAGGATGTAAAGACTCCTCCTCTACGAGTGGAAGGGGCAGCAGGGCAAACGCCTTGAGCCGTAAAAGATGCGCCAAAAACACGAGCAGTTCCATCCGTTCCTCTAAGGGTAGGGAAGGGAGCAGCTGCTGCGCCGCAGCAAAGGCCTCCTGCGTGGATAACTGGGACCAGTCCAGCGTCTCGCGCTGCGCCAGCACGAGGAAAAGATCTTGGGGGCCGGCATATAAGGCACTTTCAATCCAGGCCTGCCCTTCCCACCAGCGAAGCTCCACTCTCACAAAGGTAGCTCTACTAAGGTAGCCGCTTTAGCTGCCCTATCTTTGCCGCCGTGTCTCGTCAGACCTGGATTGGAATATTCCTCATCACGCTGCTGATGTTTCTATGGACACTGTGGGTCGCTCGTACCAGTACGCCTACGCCCCCTACGCCCTCTATGGAGGCGCCTCAGGCGGCAGCCATACCCGATACAACCTCGCCTCCGCCAGCAGAATCTACCCCACTTGACTCTGCCGCCCGAAGCGAACGCTTCGGAATGTATGCGCGCTTTACAGAGGGGAAAGACAGCCTCCTTGTAGTAGAAACTCCCACTGCTTTTTGGGTGCTTGGGAGCCGAGGCGCTCGACTCCATCGCCACCAGCGCAAAGACTTCTTTACCGCAGCAGGGAGACCAGTAAGCCTCTGGGACTCCAGCCAGAAAACTACCTTTCTCTTCGCAGAGGGGCGATCCATCCTCTCAGCCCAAGACCTCTACTTTGAGCCAATCTACGCCCCTAAGGGGCCTGTCACCGGCACAGATAGCGTCGTATTTGCGCTGCGTTTCGCAGCCGACACGCAGCTGCGCGTTACCTACACCTTCTCTGCGCAGGATGAGCAAATTGGATGGCGAGTGCAGTTTATCGGGCTAAGCGGCCGCTTACGCAATCCGTACATTCGGCACAATATCACTTATGAGACCCCTTTGACGGAGCTTACCCCTGAGCTGATGAAGCCCCACTGCGCCCTCTACTATCGCCAAGCCGATGAAGTAGAAGCGCTTACCCCCGATGCGGAGGAGTCCATCCGAAAAACCCTTCAAGGCCGAATTCAATGGGTTTCGGCCAAAGGGCAGTTTTTCTGCGCGCTCTTTCAGGGAGATTCGCCTTTCAGTGAGGCAACCCTTACAAGCCTACCCTATACCCAGCTGCCTCGCTACGAGCTACAGCTTCAGCTCCCCTTGGAGAATGGCACCGCCAGCGAAACCTGGTACTTTGGCCCAACCCGCTATACCACCCTACGCAGCTACGGCCAGCTCTACGAGAAACAGCTCAACCTCGGATGGGGCTTCATCCGTTACATCAATACAGCGTTTATCATTCCTGTCTTTGCGTTTCTGGAGGGCTTTATCAGCTCTTATGGCATTATCATCACCCTCTTAGCTATCCTCGTGAAGATAATTCTCTCACCGCTTACTTGGCGCAGCTACCTTTTAGGGGTACGGATGCAGGTCGTAAATGAGTTCCCCGAAGTCAAAGCGCTGGAAGAAAAATATAAAGACCAGCCCGATAAGCTGATGATTGAGCGAAGTCTCCTATATCGGCAGCTCGGCGTAAATCCCCTTAGCGGCTGTGTACCGCTTCTTTTGCAGATACCGATATTTTTTGCAATGACCAGTTTTTTTCCTAATGCTTTTGAGCTGCGCCAAAAGAGCTTCCTCTGGGCGAAAGACCTCTCTGCCTACGATGCGATACTTTCCTGGGGCTTTTCCATACCCTTATTGGGCGATCACCTGAGTCTTTTTGCCCTGCTAACTGCTTTATCTACGCTGGCTTATACCTATTTCACTCAGCAGACCCAGACAGCGGCCAATCCCGCGCTAAAATGGTTGCCCTACCTGACACCTATCATCTTCTTCCTTTTCCTGAATAGCTACTCGGCTGCGCTGAGCTGGTATTATTTCGTGCTAAATGTGCTTACGATTGGGCAGACGCTTGCGATGAAGCGGTTTGTAGATAAGGGTGAGCTTGAGCGCAAGCTGCGAGAGATCCAGCGCAAAAAGCAAAGTAAAGCCCCTGTCGCCCAGCAGCGAGCTCGCATGCAAAAAATGCAAAAATGGTTTCGCAAAAAGTGAGTTTATTTTTCGGAGGGGTAGGCCTTTGCTTAGGGTGGGCAGTGGCGCAGCCCACGGAGCGAAGTAAAGCTTTTCTCCAGGCGCAGGGATATACCCGACGGCAGGTTTGGGATAGTGCGCTTCTTGCTTGGCGAGCCCTTCTGAATCGAGAAACCGACTCGGGGGCTGTAGCTTTGATTTATCAGCAGCTTGGCTACATAGCCCTGCATAAAGGCGACAGCACCGAAGCCTTGAGACTGTGGGAGACGGCCCTTCGGTTTTGGCCCGTGTATCGCACAGCCCTGCAAAACTATCAGTGGCTACGGCAGCGACTTCGCCAACCTCCGCCCCCTACACCTCCCCATTTGCACCGGTATACCCCGCCGCCCCCCCTCTCGGAGAAAGCCCCGCCTACCCCGGGCGAGCTTCCTCTGCCCCGCAAGCTACCCGAACCCCAGTGGCTTCCCGCTGCGCGCTTGCAGCGGTGAGGAGCATTGTTATTACCTTTGCATTATGCGAATGCTGCTACCCATCAGTCTCGCCGCGCTTGTATTTTCACTCCAATGGCGTCCTGCGCCTACGAGTTTGCGCCA
>CALKJV010000157.1 GCA_937995505.1 uncultured Bacteroidia bacterium
GCAGCCCTTGCAGGCACCGAAACTCAAAAAGGCCACAGCCACAAGGATAATTTCCTCCATACGCTCAAAGTGCTAGCCCAGCTCCTGGCGCAGCGCCCCGATGCCTCTCTGTGGCTGCGTTGGGCAGCCCTCCTCCACGACATCGGCAAGCCCTCTACCAAACACTTTGACGAACGGGTAGGTTGGAGCTTCCACCTACACGAAGAGGTAGGAGCCCGCATGGTAAAGGACATCTTCCGACGCTTGCGCCTGCCCTTAGATGAACGCATGCGCTATGTACAGAAGCTCGTACGCTTACACGGCCGCCCTATCGCCTTAGCCCAAGAGGGGGTTACAGATAGCGCTATACGACGCTTAATTGTAGAGGCCGGCGAAGACCTGGAAGACCTTATCCTCCTGTGCCGCAGCGATGTAACTACACGCCATGTAGGCCGGCGCCAGCGCTTCCTGCAAAACTTTGACCGAGTGATGCAGCGGGTACGGGAAGTGCAAGAGCGGGACCAGCTTGCCCAGTTTCAACCGCCCATCCGAGGCGACTACATCATGGCGGCCTATAACTTGCCGCCTGGTCCTCTCGTCGGCCACATCAAAGAAGCTATCCGCCAAGCCGTCTTAGATGGGATTATCCCCAACGACTTTGATGCTGCCGTAGCCTACATGCACCAGATTGCCCCTGCCCTCTTAGCGGGAAAGCCAGTTCCACAGCAGCTTGATGAGAATTGCGAGCGCAAAGAGCGAGAGGGAGAGGAGGTTCGTTCGCCGCATAAATAGGAGATTGAACCGACTGGACTTGGGCAAGTGGCTCAGCTGAGAGCTGCGCGGGTCAAACGCCCGAAGGAGTTTTCGCATAAAATTCCTAACAAAAATACGCTTTTCTGGTAGCGATGCGAGCGCGACCCTGTAGCTTTGCAGGCGTGAGTCAAAGCGAACGCATCTTAGAAGCGGCCCTTCAGCTATTTGCGAGGCAGGGGTATGAGCGAGTGAGCCTCCGCCAAGTAGCCCAAGCAGTGGGCCTGACCCCGCCGAGCTTATACCATTACTTCGCCAGTAAAGAAGCCCTCTTAGAGACCTTAGCCCACCAAGTAGCAGAGCGTTTTGAGAAAGCCACAGCTGGATTGGCAGAGGGGGGTTGGGAGGTTACCTACAAACTGGAGCGCTTCTGTATCGCGCACACAGAAGTACTGCTAAGCCGTCCCGAGCAGGCCGCTATCTTTCTGCGAGAAGCCCCCCAGCACTTGTCTGAGCCCCAGCGCAGCACCTTTCTAGAGCGGCAACGAGCGTATGAGGAGCGCTTTGAACGCATTTTGCGGGAAGGGCTGGAACGCAATCTCTTTCGGGAGTTAGAGCCGCGCTTTATGGCTGTATCCCTTTTAGCTGCGCTAAATGCGACGGCGACTTGGTATCAACCGGGCGGACCCCTGCGCCCTTCCGAGATTGGCCAGCAGCTTGCAGGTGTATTTCTGCGGGGGCTTATTCGTTCGTGGTAGCAGCGGCCTGCGACTCGGCGTACTTTTTAGCGGAGAGCCAACGTTCGGCGTCTAGCGCTGCCATGCAGCCCGTACCCGCCGCAGTAATGGCCTGCCGATACACTGGATCTTGTACATCCCCCGCTGCGAAGACACCGGGCAGGTTGGTATGAGTGCTTTTAGGCTGGGTGAGGATGTAGCCGTTCGCATCCAGCTCCAGCTGCCCGACAAAAAGGTCTGTGTTCGGCTGGTGCCCTATCGCCACAAAGAAGCCCTTCACCACCAAAATGCGCTCTTCGCCGGTCACGCGATTGCGCATGCGCACGCCCTCCACAAACTTCTCGCCTAAAATGTCCTCCGCCACGGTATTCCAGTGGATGTGGATATTGGGGGTAGCTTTGACACGCTCTTGCATGATGTGGGAAGCGCGCATCTCATCGCGCCGTACCAGCATATGCACCTCGCTGCAGAGCTTAGAGAGGTAGAGGGCTTCTTCGCAGGCGGTATCGCCCCCGCCTACGATAGCTACGGGCTGGCCTCGGTAGAAGAACCCATCGCATACGGCACAAGCACTCACGCCAGCTCCGTAGAGGCGCTTTTCGGCTTCTAAGCCGAGCCATTTGGGGGAGGAGCCAGTTGCGATAATGACCGCTTCTGCATGGAGAACTTCTGCGCCCGCCAGCCAGATTTGCTTGGGGTCGGTGCGCAGCTCTACTTTCTCGGCTACATCGTACCGTATGTCTGTACCGAAGCGTTCGGCTTGCTTGCGCAGGTCTTCCATCATCTCCGGGCCGAGGATGCCCTCAGGGTAGCCGGGGAAGTTTTCTACCTCGCTCGTTTTAGAGAGTTGGCCGCCAATTTCAGGGCCGGCAATCAAAACAGGTGCCAAGCCCGCACGCGCCGCATAAATAGCAGCGGTATAACCCGCCGGGCCCGAACCTAAAATGACAAGTTCGTGCATCATATGGATTTAGAAGAGGGGGCATTTTTCTCGGCAAAGCGCTGGAGCCCTTCTCGTAAAAAAGCTACATACTCCGCCACATCCAGCGTAAAGCCCTTAGGAGGTACCAGCGGCTCCAACGAAGAATCAGTAATCACGTAATAAGGCTGAGCCTGCGTCTGATAGCGAGACTTTTCCAAGTAAAGCCAATAGTCTCCTAAGGTGCGTAGCTTTTGGCCATCGGGGGTCTTAACCACAGAGTCTAAGGGGGTAGCATCGTCCACAAAGAGCGACACGAGCACAAAGTCTTTTTGGAGGTGATTTTTTACGGCGGGGGCTGACCATACACTACTCTCTACCTGTCGGCAGTTTGTGCAGGTATGGCCGGTAAAGTCTATCAAGAGAGGTTTCTGGACCTCAGCTGCATAAAGTCGGGCTTCCTCTAAGTCGTAAAAAGCGCAGAAGTCTATGGGGGTATGCTTGCGCAGCTTATCGGCGTAGCGGCGGGTGGGGGGGTAGGAACAGGCCTCAGAGGCGTTTAGGCTTACAGCGTCTCTGCTGCCGACGACCCGTACGCCCATCTCCTCATGAATAGGGGGCAGAAGCCCCGAAAAGGCCTTCAGCGGGGCCCCCCATAGCCCCATAAAAAGGTACAGCGCCAAAGCAAAGCTGGCCATGCTAAAAAGCAACCGTACTACTCCAATTTCAGAGGAAGGGGCACCTTTGAGGGGAATTTTACCCAATAGGTAGAGGGACAAAAAGAGAAACAGCGTAATCCACAATACGAGGTATATTTCTCGGTCTAAGATCCCCAAATGCCACACAAGGTCGGCATTGCTAAGGAATTTCAGCGCAAGGGCCAGCTCGAGAAAGCCTAGGGTTACCTTAAAGGTCTCCATCCAGCTGCCGGAGCGCGGCAGACGCTGAAGCAGTTGGGGTAAGCCGGCAAGCACGCTAAACGGCAAGGCAAAGGCCAAGCCAAATCCTGTCATGCCCACCATGGGCCCCCAAAAGCGCCCCCCCACCATATCTATCATGAGCGTACCCACTAAGGGCCCAATACAAGAGAAGCTCACGAGTACCAGCGTAAGGGCCATAAAGAAGACCCCGCCCAAACTACGGGGGCTTGCGTAGCGGCTCGTAGCCGTGCCCCAGCTAGCCGGCAAGGTAATCTCAAAAAGCCCCAAAAACGATAAGCCAAAGAGCAGCAGCAGGAAGAAAAAGACCAGGTTAAGCCAGGGGTTAGTGGCGAGGTTATAGGCGGCACTGGCCCCGAAAGCTAGCGTCAGGATGCCGCCTAAAAGCCAAAAAATCAGCAGAACCGAGACTCCATACCACAGGGCGAGCACAGGAAAACCCCGACGCCCTTCAGAGGCCTTTGTGAAGTAGCTCACCGTGAGGGGAATCATGGGAAAGGTACAGGGCGTGAGCACCGCCGCAAGCCCAAAAAGGAAAGCTTTCAGAAAGAGCCACGCCAAAGACTCCCGTGGAGGGGGCGGCAAACTTTGCGAGACGGGAGCAGCCTGCGCTGGTGACTGCGAGACTGCCCGACTGGGTTGGGCAGCGGGGGAGGTATTGCCACTCACAAGGGTTTCAGAGGGCGAGGGCATCGGCGAAGCCGCACCTTGGCGAGTTGAGGGAGGTTGCGGAAAGGTCGCCGAACCCTTTGCCGCAAAGCGCACCGAAAACTCTTTCGTCTCGGTAAAACACTGCTCCTCATCGCAGTACTGATAGCGCGCATACCCTTCTACTAGAGCGGGACTATCCTGTACCACAAAGCGCTGTACGAAAGCTACTTCCCCCTCGTAGTAGAATACATCTGTCCCAAAAACTTCATCAAAAGCTGTTTTCAGTTTGCCGCGTTCCAGGAGCGGGGGTACAGGTACTAACCCGCTTTTTTTCTCCAGGGTGAGCGTAGTGGGGAGGTTGGCGCTGATAGCCGGGGGCCTGCTGGAATAAAGGTGGTAAGGGGCAGCGATCTGCGCCTTGAGGACGAGAGCTACTGTATCGCCCACTTTGGCGGGCGTAGGCCCTTCGGTGCTCACTTGCCAGGAGATAGCGGATTGTGCCCAGACTACCCCTACCCACATCCACCACATAACTGCCACAAAATTACGCTTAAGCTGCCGGTACAGGGCGACGGGGTCGCACCGCAAGGTTACGCAAGTACAGGGTTTGTCCGCCCTCTGCGCAAAGGTACCCCTCACTCCCATACACTTGGAAAGAGAATGCATAGCGCAGCTTGCCCTCTGTAAGCAGCTGCTGACGGATTTCCTCCCACTGCTCCGGCGCAATGTGAAAAGTAATGTACAGATCGCCCCAGCTAGCCCGTACGAAACGCATCTCTAAGCTTTCTACCCATACTTCAATCGGGATGCCTTCATGCAGGGCCTTTTGCCAGATTAAGGTACCGTACCATAGGTCCACGGCTGAGAGGATAGTTCCGCCAAAGAAGCTACCGTTTAGGTTGCGGTTGAGGAGGGATTTTTTGACTTTGACATGTATCTGTAGAAGGTCGTCGGAAATAGCAATGGGCACGATGCGTTGGAAAAGGAGAGGCGGGTACCACCGCATAAGTCGCAGGAGACGGCGGGGGGGGTGGGGCCTCTGGCCTAAGTACTTCTGAAGGCGAGAGGGGGCGGGCGTAGGCTGCTCAGCCATACTCTACATCTATTTCGGGCGTAAGGGGCACCGCCTGGCAAGTGAGGATATATCCCTTCTCAATCTCCCAATCGGAAAGGGCTTCCCGTACAGCCATGTGCACTTGGCCTTGGTAGAGTTTCGCGCGGCAAGTGCAGCAGATACCTTCCTCACAGGCATAGGGCACATCTAAGCCTGCCTCTTGGGCCGCCTGAAGGATCGTCTGGCCAGGCTGGATAGATACCTGATAAACCTTGCCATCTAAGCGGATGGTGGACTGGGCCGCTTGGGTAGGGACAGGCGCCTCTGTCAACACCGTCTCCGGTAATGGCGCCGAAAAGTACTCCGTGTGAATTTTCTCTTTGGGGAGTTTAGCCGCTTGGAGCGTCTCTATCGCCATAGCCATCATATCGCTCGGGCCGCAGATGTACGCTTCAATAGGAAGGAGGTTTCGGCGAAGCTGCTGCAGCTGCTCCGTAATTAGCTCCGCTGAAATACGGCCCTTTCGCCCTGCCCACTCTGAAGAAGGTTTGCTTAGCGTATGCACCACCGAAAGCTGCTTAGGGTACTGCGCCTGCAACTGCTCCAGCGCTTCTCTAAATATGATATCCTGCTCGGTACGGCTACCATAGAGCAGTGTGATCCGACTTTTAGGTTCGGCGAAGAGCAGCGAGCGAATCATTCCCATGATAGGAGAAATGCCGCTCCCAGCTGCGATGAAAAGATACTGTACCGTTCGGTTCGCTTGGGGCTGCACCGTAAACTTACCCAGCGGGGGGAAGACTTCTATTGTATCTCCCACTTGGAGGTTCTGCCAGATGAAATTAGAAACAAGGCCATCGGGCAAGCGCTTGATAGTGACTTGCAAATGAGGGTCTAAGTGAGCACTGCTGGAGAGAGAGTACGCTCGGGGATACTTCTTGCCGTCTATTTCTACCCGCAAAGTCAGGTATTGGCCGGACAGGTATTCAAAGCCGCTTGTAGGCTTTTCTAAAACAAGCGAGTAGGTATCCGGCGTCTCGGGGCGAATCTCCAAGATACGGAGGGTACTATACTTCATGCGTAGAAGGAGTTTTGCTTTGCCAGTAGCCCATCTGGCTGTACCTCGCTAAACGGCGCTCTACGAGCGCTTCTGGACTCAGCTCCAGGAGGGGGGGCAGATCGGCTAAGATTTTCTCCCGTACCAGCCGAAACACTTGCGTGGGGTTTTTATGGGCCCCACCTAGGGGCTCGGGCAGAATTTCATCAATCACGCCGAGCTTGAGGTTATCTTGCGCTGAGAGGTGTAAGGCCTCAGCCGCTTTCTCTTTGTATTCCCAAGAGCGCCAGAGAATACTCGCACAGCTTTCAGGGGAAATAACAGAGTACCAGGTATTTTCCAGCATGTAGATCTTGTCGCCGACGCCGATGCCTAAGGCCCCACCCGAAGCCCCTTCACCAATAATGAAGACCAATATAGGTACCCGCAGCTGGGACATCTCATAGAGGTTTCGGGCGATGGCTTCGGCTTGGCCAAACTCTTCTGCATGCGTACCTGGGTAAGCCCCAGGCGTGTCTATAAAGGTAATAAGCGGCTTGCGCAGCTTCTCCGCCAGCTTCATGAGGCGAAGGGCCTTTCGGTACCCTTCGGGATTCGGCATGCCGAAGTTGCGGTATTGTCGGCTCTTAGTGTCTCGGCCTTTTTGCTGCCCTATCAGGATGGCTGTTATAGAACCTACGCGCCCTATCCCGCCGACGATAGCTTTGTCATCGCCAGCGAGCCGGTCTCCATGCAGCTCTATAAAATCTTCACAAACCGCATGGATATAATCCAGCGTATAAGGGCGCTGAGGGTGCCGGGCGAGCTGAACCCGCTGCCAGGGGGTTAGATTCTGGTAGATGTCTTTTTTGAGTTTCTCCAGCCGGCTCTCCAATAATGAGAGGCTATCCGAGATATCTAGCCCACCGCGTTCGGCGAGCTCTCGGGTTTCGGTAATGCGCTTTTCTAGCTCAAGGATGGGCTTTTCAAAGTCCAGTACTACCTCCATCCCGCTCAGGAGATGTGGGCAAGGATACGCTTCTCTAAAGCCGGACCCGGTAAGGCTCCTACTATCTTATCCACTGGCTGCCCCGCCCGATACAAAATGAGCGTAGGAATAGCCTGGATGTAATACTGGGTCGGGATGAAAGAGTTTTCATCCACATTCATCTTGGCTATCTTTATCTTCCCGGCGTATTTTTGGGCTACCTGCTCCAATACAGGTGCTATCATTCTACACGGTCCACACCACGGTGCCCAAAAATCTACGAGTACCGGCAGCTCGCTGTGAAGCACTTCTGTCGCAAAGGTTGCGTCTGTAACCTCAATAGGTTTGTCCAGGGGTTTGACAGGGTCTTGCATAGTCGGAGGAAACAAAATTACGCACAATCTGAATTAGGGAAGGGCCTCCAGCCGTAACTGAATCCCCAAGGCAGCCAAATCCTCTCGCAGCTCAGAGCTGTAACGCAGTTTGAGTGCTGTACTTGCGAGTACAGGATACTGATAGGCATGGTGCAGGATAAGGAAGACCTCTTTTGAGCCGCTGTGCTTTTGTACGAGATGGAAAAAATCCTCCATCTGGTCTGGGGTACAGTGCTGGAGGTCCCACTCCAGACACAGCGAGGGGATAGCCTTTTGCAGGGCGTTAGGGAGTTTCTCTAGGTCGCGCACCTTCCATTCGGCGCCCCCATCGGGTCGGGTCACGAGCACAAGTTCCAGAAAGAACGGCATGCCAATCTGACCACGTACGAGAGGCTCATACTTTTCCCACTGCGGCGAAAAGAGGGTGAGGGTGTAAGAGCCGAATTTATCCTCAAAGGTCAAGCGAGCATACGAGCGCCCGGTTTTCGTGCGCCCTTCGTCCGCATCTAAAAGAAGCGCAAGCCACCGCACAGACTGCTGCTCTGGTACTTCTGCCGAGAGGATGCGACTGGCCTCAGGGTCGGCACGGAGGATTTCCAGCTCTTCCTTGTAATCGTCTAAGGGATGCGAGGAAAGGTAATAGCCCACATACTCTCTTTCCTGATGGAGCTGCTCCAACTGCGTGAGGCGCCGCTTAGGGGGGCGTAAAGCAGGCGGCGGAGCCGGCGTAAACTCCACCCGATCAAAAAGCGACCCTTGCAATAGAGCCGGCGCTTTATGCGCATTGGCGGCATAGTCTAAGATGAGACGCCGGTTTTCTTCTTCTAAGAGAGTTTCGCGCCCCCCTTCTGCCAGCTCATCTAACGCTCCAGACAAACACAAACTCTCCAAAGCCTTCTTATGGAGCCCGTATGGCACCATCCGCACAGCAAAGTCAAACACATTCTTGAAAGGACCGTTTTGGGTGCGCTCTTGCACGATGGCTTCGGCCATTTTCGTGCCGAGATGCTTGATGCCATCTAAACCGAAGCGTATCTGATGGGCAGCCGGTACTGAGAAGCTTACCGCACTGTGGTTTACAGAAGGGGGCAGCACCTGGATGCCCCATGCCCGCACCTCTTGCAGGAAAAAGCCCACCTTCTCCGAGTCGTCGGCATGATGCGTAAGCACCGCAGCTAAATACGCCGCTGGATAATGCGCTTTGAGGTAAGCTGTGCGATACGCCAAAATGCTGTAAGCAGCTGCATGTGATTTATTGAAGCCGTACTCGGCAAAGCGCGCCATGGTATCAAAGACCTCTTCGGCGACGGCGGGGGGTGTGTCATGGGCGATAGCTCGCTCTATAAAGATAGCTCGCTGCTCGTCCATGATTTCCTTTTTCTTTTTGCCCATGGCTCTGCGCAAAAGGTCTGCTTCCGCTAAGGAATATCCCGCCATCACTTGCGCGATTTGCATAATCTGCTCTTGATAGACCATGATGCCGTAGGTATTTTCTAAGATAGGTTTTAGGCGGGGGTCGGGGTAAGTAACAGGCTCCTCTCCATGCTTGCGCCGCACGAAGGTGGGGATGTTATCCATAGGACCGGGACGATATAGGGCGTTCATGGCAATCAAGTCCTCAATGCAGGTGGGCCGTAGCATTTTGAGGTACTTCTGCATGCCCTCCGACTCAAACTGAAATAGGCCTATGGTACGGCCTTCTTGAAAGAGCTGCCAGGTTTTTGGGTCATCTAAGGGGATCCGCTCTAAGTCTAAGGGTTCGGGCTGTTGGGTTAGGGTTTGAATCAGCTGCAGGGCCGTTTTGAGGATAGAGAGGGTTTTCAGGCCGAGGAAGTCCATTTTGAGTAGGCCTGCCCTTTCGCAGTCGGGGCCGTCCCACTGGGTAATTACCTGGCGCGCCGACTCCTCTCGGGTAGCGATGGCCAGGGGAACATACTTCCAAAGAGCATCGGGAGCAATGATAACGCCCGCTGCATGTACGCCCGTATGCCGAGTAAGGCCTTCCAAGCGCGCCGCCGTCTCTAAGAGCCGCTTCTGTACAGAACCTTCCCGAGCTAAATGCTGCTGGAGAACATGCGCTTTGGAATTCTCTGCAGGATCAAGGGCGCTTTTCCAGGTAATATTAGGCTTATTCGGGATAAGCCCGGCTAAGGCATTGACTTCGCTAAGGCTTACTTCTAAGGCCCGCCCTACATCCCGAATAGCCGTTTTGATACCCATGGTACCGTAGGTAATAATCTGGGCTACATTTTGGGATCCGTATTTTTCATGCACATACCGAATGACCTCTTCGCGCCCGGCGTCGTCAAAGTCAATATCAATATCTGGCGGGCTGATGCGTTCGGGATTGAGGAAGCGTTCAAAGAGCAGCTGGTAGGCGATGGGGTCTACATCGGTGATGCGCAAAGCATAGGCCACGAGGCTTCCAGCGGCTGAACCTCGCCCAGGCCCTACCCACACGCTGCGCCGCCGCGCCTCTGCCACGAAATCCTGTACTATCAAAAAGTATCCCGCAAATCCCATCTGCTCAATAATGCGTAGTTCATGTTCTAAGCGGGCTTCTATTTCTGGGGTAAGGGTGCCATACCGCTGCCGAGCGCCTTCGTAAGCCAGGGCACGCAGGTACGCCTCCATCGTCGGATACTCAGGGGGAATAGGATAGCGGGGCAGTAGCAGCGGACGCGCAAAGTCCAGCTTGAGCGAGCACTTTTCTGCCACTTCTGCGGTGCGCGTGAGGGCTTCTGGATGTTCGCGAAAGAGCGGCATGGCCTCCATCTCCTCGCGACTTTTCAGGTAAAAATGCCGATTAAGTTCCCCCTTGTCGTCGGTAAAACGCAATCGCTTCGGGTCCTTATAGCTACTGCCCGTCTGCACCGCTAAAAGTAAATCGTGGAGTTCTGCGTCAGCCTCGCAGGTATAATGCACATCATTTGTGCCCAAAACGGGTACTTTGTATTTGCGGGCCCACTCTAAAAGGAACTGAGCGGTAACGTGCTGTTCTCGTAATCCGTGGTCTTGCAGCTCCACATAAAAATCTTCTCCAAAGACCTCCAAATACCACCGAAACGCAGCTTCGGCTTCGGCGACCCGATTGAGGAGGATCTTCTGGTTGATCTCGCTGGCCAAGCAGCTAGTGGTGGCAATAAGCCCCTTTGCATGCTCAACTAAAAGCTTTTTATGGATACGGGGTTTATAGTAAAAGCCCTCTAAAAAGCTGATAGAAGACAAGTACAGTAGGTTTTGCCAGCCGGTCTCGTCTTTAGCCAGGAGGAGCTGATGGTAGGTGGTCTTGTCCTTAGTGAAGGTATCAGCGTCTACAAGGTAAAATTCGCAGCCGATGATGGGCTTAAGATCGGCTTTTTCCGCTTCGGTGTAAAAGGCGGGTACGGCGAAGAGATTGCCATGATCTGAGAGGGCTATGGCCCGCATACCCAATCCACGAGCGCGATTCATCAGCTCTTCAATGCGAGAAGCCCCATCCAGCAGGCTATACTCAGTATGCACATGCAAGTGCACCAGGTCGCACATAAGCAGCAGTTACAAAAGTACACCTCTGCTGGCCTGGCCGTTTTGTACTTTTGTAACATGCGGAAAGTACTTGGTGTGCTGCCCTTCCTGATAGCCTGTGCGCAGCAGCGCCCTACCCCTGAAGCCCCTCCTACGAAACCCCTCCTGTATCCCCAAGAACGGCACCTCCGCAACGTCCGCCAGCTTACCTTCGGTGGCAATAATGCTGAGGGCTATTTTGATTTTACGGGAGAGCGGGTGGTTTTTCAGAGTGATTGGAGCGAAATCAACCCCCAAGGGTGCGACCAGATTTTCCTACTGGAGCTGAAAGACGACCCTCCTCGCTATCGCCGCATCTCTACGGGCCGGGGACGCACTACCTGCAGCTACTTTTTGCCGGATGGGCGAATCCTTTATGCCTCTACTCATGCGGTAGGAGACTCTTGCCCTGCCCCACCAACCTTCCGAAAGCGATATGTATGGGCCCTCTATGAGTACGACCTCTACCTATACGACCCGCGCAGGGATGTGCTAGTGGCCTTTCTCCCCGCCAAAGGCTACGACGCAGAAGCTACCGTCTCGCCCGATGGGCGTTACTTGGTCTTTACCTCCCAGCGCAGCGGCGACTTAGAGCTGTGGCTGTATGACTTTACCACGCAGAGCTTACGCCAGCTTACCAACGAACTCGGCTATGACGGAGGGGCTTTTTTTGGGCCTGACTCTCGCACCATCGTATGGCGCGCCAGCCGACCCAAAGGCCCCCAAGCCGAATCCTACAAAGCCCTCCTCGCCCAAGGGCTCGTAGAGCCCAGCGAAATGCAGATCTTCATCATGCACATTGACTCTATGATCCCGCACCAGGTTACCCATCTGCCTGGCGCAAACTGGGCTCCCTTCTTCCATCCTAGTGGGAAAAAAATCCTTTTCTCCAGCAATCATCACTCCTTGGACCAAGGGGGACGGCGTTTCAATATCTTTTCCATCCATGTAGACGGGACAGGGCTGGAGCAGATTACATTTGACCCTGAGTTTGATGCCTTCCCTATGTTTTCGCCGGATGGGAAAAAGCTCATTTGGGCCAGCAATCGGGCCGGACGCAAGGCCAGAGAAACTAACCTCTTCATCGCCGACTGGGTAGAATGAGGCAGCTAAGGCCTATCGGCCTCTCGGCAGGAGTACTGCTAAGCATAGGCTTAGGGGGCTTTGGGGCGAGGACAGCTGGAAGCCCCCAGCCCTCAGCCGCTACGCCAAGTGCTCCTGTGCCTGCGCCCGATACGCCCCAGACTCGCTTCTCTCTGCCCCCTTTGAGAATCATTGGGAAGACCCCCCAGCGCCTACAACAAGCCTTAGCGGCTCACAAAGACCGCCCTTATCCCGAGTGGGTTCGGCATGTGGCTCAGAA
>CALKJV010000158.1 GCA_937995505.1 uncultured Bacteroidia bacterium
GGTAAAGCGCGTTTGGGGATGCTTCTGGTGCAAGTAGGGGAGGTTATACAGGCCCATCTGATAAGCGCGAGTGAGAGCTTGATAAGGACCTTGCTGGACTGTGCTCCAGACCTTAGCCGTCGGGATATACCGAAACGAGCAGCCCAGCTCTTGAAGCCGATAGCCTAGTTCTACATCTCCTAAACCGTGTCGCCGTATCTGGCTGTCCATACCTTTCGCCCGCAAAAGGAGCTCAGAAGGCAGGAAAGAATTCCCCGTGACAAAATACCGAAAGTTCTCTCTCGGCGTTCGTGATTTTTGGAGGGCATAGGCTCTTCGCTGCTCGCGCCACGCGAGGTAGCGCTGCCAGGGGTTAGGATTTTCTGGGCTAAAGTACAGGAGGGCTCCTAAAAGCACTTCGTTAGGTTGGGGGGCGCTGGCGAGAAACCCCTCTAACCAACCCGGAAGGGGTAGGCTATCCGAGTCTAAGAAGGCCACCCACTTATGTGCAGAGAGGTACGGAAGGGCTAAGTTCCGAGCGGCATTTCGGCCGTGATTTCGGCCATCTGGATGGGTGAGCACCTGTACGAATGAGGGCCTGTACTTCTCTAAGTACGCTAAGGTCTCATCGGTAGAACCGTCCACGCATACATAGGCGGTAAATTCCTGGTAAGTCTGCTGGCTTAGGGCGGCTAAGCATTGGCGCAGTTCGGGCAGGTTATTGTAGGTCGGGATGATGACGGCCACAGTCCCCACGCCCTCAAAGTAGCACCAAAACCCTCATTCGGTGAGAGCGTATTTTTGGTAGCTTTGCCGAGAATGGTTTTTCAACTGGCTGAAACCCTTCATACCCCCGAGCTTCTTTTTGATGCGGAGCGTGGGCTCTTTGTGCTGCGAGGGTCGTGCTTTCCTGAGGATAGTGTGGAGTTTTTCCGGCCAGTGGTAAGCTTCTGGGCTCAGCACCAGGATAAGTTCCTAACTAAGCCGTTAGAGCTGCATGCAGAGCTAAACTATATCAACTCCTCCAGTCAGCGTGAGCTGTATAAGCTTCTCTATCAGCACCTACAAGCGGGGGGCAAGCTGCGGCTTATTATTTATGAGGGGGAAGAGGAAGATGAGCTGGAGGACCTCCGACATATCGTGCAGGGGATAGAGCATTTGTCGGGGGTAGAGGTGGTCTATCAAGCGGGCTATTACGGAGGGCGAGCGCCTTTATCTCGGGCGTAGGAAGCGCCTCCAAGTAAAAGGCAAGCTCGGTTTGCCCTTATAGAGCCAGCCTAAGCCTCGCCCTGCGTAAGAGACCCACTCCACGGGGGCCTGTGGGGGATGGATTTGCCCGCGCAAGTAGGCTAAAAACTCTTCCAGCGTATATAGGGACCTTTCGGGATAGGGTTTGGGAAGAGTGCGCGAGAGGAGCGCAGCGGCATGGGCGGGCCTGTGATGCTGCCAGAGGGGAAAGGCCTCCCAATTTGCTGCCCATAGCGTACTGGGAACAAGCTGGGCGGCGGCTTCGGTGAGGGCCCACCAGCGCCCTCCCTTCTCGCCCGATAGAAGTCCCTCGGGAAGGGCGAGTGAAGCCGCGCGACTGGTCGGAGGTCGGGAAAAGGAAGGATCCCTGGGCGAACCCTTGCGCCGCCAAGCCGAGAGAAAGAACCCCTCTCCAGGTCCTCGGTGCGGATAGAAGTAGTATCCCCAGCCAGCGCCTGCTTGGACGGGGGTAATCGCCTCAGGCAGCAAACCCGGCCAAGCAAGCGGTTCCCACTCCGCTAGCGCTGCAAAAGCCCAAGCGATATTTTCTTCATTCTCGGCGGGGTTGAAGGTGCAAGTAGCGTAGAGGAGCGTACCGCCGGGGGCTACGAGGGTTTGGGCTGCTCGCAAGAGGTTTCGTTGGAGGCGTTGGAGGCGGGCAGCCAGTTCAGGGCGCCAATGGCAAGCAGCGGCGGGGTCCTTTCGCCAGAGCCCTTCGCCTGAACAGGGGGCATCCAACACCACGAGGTCAAAGCTGCCTGGGTAGTGCTGGGCCCACCACTGGGGATGTCGTCCTGTAAGGAGGTAGGCAGGGATGCCCCACCGCTCAAGGTTCTCTTGCAAGGCGAGGCGGCGGCGGGGGTCAGGATCGTTGGCAATCAGGAGCCCCCCTTCCCAGCCCAGCTCGCCCAGCAGGAGCGTAGCCTTGCCGCCTGGGGCCGCACTCAGATCTATGACCCGCAAGGGACGCCGCTGCGGCACAAAAACCCGCACGCTCATGCCCGAGGCTTCCTGTACGTAGTAAGCCCCTGCGTGCCAGAGAGGCTCTTCTTCAAAAGCGGGTCGCTCTGGCAGACGGCGCCCCAACGGATGCCAAGGAATAGGGGCTGCCTGTGGAAAAAGATCGGCCCCCTTCTCGGGGTGTAAACGTACACTGGTAGGCGGTGGTGCTTCCAAGGCAGCCGCGAAGTCCTCCCACTCGGCCCCTAAGCGAGCCTGCATCCGCGCGACAAACGCCGCAGGCCACTTCACCGCATCTGGAAGGAATACGTCACCAGCCGACCCTGCGCATCTATACCCTGTATCGTCAGCTGCCCCCGCACCTTGACGAGAATTTCTTCTAACTCTTCAGGGCTTTTGGGCAGATAGCCATTCAGGCTCAGCAGTACAAAGCCTTCTCCTAGCCCGATTTGCGACAAGAGCCCCGAACGGACATTTTGTAGGCGGAAGCCTCCTTTCACGCCGAGCCTTTCTGCTTCCCGGCTGCTTAGGGGTACGATGTCCGCTCCGAGCTTCTCCGAACGGTAAATGGTGCGGCGCAGCAGGGTAGGTTCGCCTTCTTCATTGGTGAGGGTGGCGGTAGTCTCATACAAGCGGCCATTGCGGCGGTACGTGAGCTTCACCTTGTCACCAGGGCGATATTGGGCGAGCTTCTCATACAGTTCGGCTTGAGTCTGTACGGGCGTTCCCTCTACTGCGAGTAGGTAATCTCCTACTTTGAGCCCTGCTTTGGCGGCAGCACCACCTGGCGTCACCCGCCCAATATAAAGCCCCTGCAGCTCCTCAGCCGAAAGCTCTGTCGTAAGCTCCTCCGTGAAATCCGAGACTTCTATATCTAGAAAGGCTCGCTGCACCAAGCCGTATTTTTTGAGGTCTTCTACGACCTTGCGCACGATATTGACGGGTATAGCGAAGCCATAGCCTACATAGGAGCCTGTGCGGGAGGCGATGGCGGTATTGATGCCTACTAGCTGTCCGCGCACATTGACGAGGGCGCCGCCGCTATTGCCTGGGTTGATGGCCGCATCGGTCTGTAAAAAAGACTCTAAGGGTAGGGGGCCTTGGAGGAGGTTGAGGTTTCGCCCTCGTGCGCTAATGATGCCCGCTGTAATCGTGTAGGTGAGATTGTAGGGATTGCCGATAGCGAGTACCCATTCGCCGATCTGCACTGAGTCGGAGTTCGCTAAGGGGAGTGGGGGTAGGTTGGTAGCTTTGACTTTGAGGAGGGCAATATCTACCCCTGCATCGGCGCCTACGAGCTCTGCGGGCAAGGTAGTCTTATTGGGGAAGGTGACCAGTATGCGAGACGCTTCGCGCACCACATGGAAGTTGGTCACGATGTAGCCATCCTCACTCCAGATGACGCCGGAGCCAGCGCTATACACTTGCTGGGTGCGGGGCATCCAGAGCCCCCAAAAGCTCCAGAACTCATCGCCGGCCGTGCGCTCCCCATAAGCGCGTATAAATACCACCGAGGGGGTTGCGCGCTTAGCGGCTGAGACGAAGCTGGGTAACTCACTGGCTTCGGTCCAGCGAGCGCTATGCATGGGCACTATTACGGTCTGTGCAGGCTTAGGTTGGCCGAAGATAGAGTAAGCCACAGCAGCACCGATTGTGCCCGCGACGAGTCCGACGATCCCTGCTAAAAGGAGGGTCTTACGCATAGCTACACAAAGGTACGGGGGCTTAGGGGGTCTCGCACCAGCTGCGCGCTTGGGTAAAGATGCTGAGCCAGGCCTCCCATGAGAGACGCCGAGTCTGGGTATTTTGGCGGCTGGGATGATAGCTGCATAAAATCCGCAGCGAATCTACCTCCCACGCCCCTCCATGTCGGAAAGGAGGCGCTTTCTGCTGGGGAAAAAGCCGCTGTACCTGCTGGTAGGCAATGTGCCCTAACGCAACTATCACTCGCACGGTGGGCTTGAGAAGCTGCCATTCTGCAAGGAGGTACGGAAAGCAGGTGCGCAGCTCAGTGGGGGTGGGGCGGTTGTCGGGAGGGGCGCAGCGAATGGCCGCAGAAATAAAAGCCCCCCGCAGGATAAGTCCATCTTCTCGGTGGGTGCTGGTAGGCTGATTTGCAAAGCCTGTCTCGTATAGGGCTTTATATAGCCAGTCTCCCGAGCTATCACCAGTGAACATGCGACCGGTGCGATTGGCGCCATGTGCAGCAGGGGCTAAGCCCACGATCCACAGCTGGGTCGCCCTATCGCCGAAGCCTGGCACGCCCCTCGCCCAGTACGACCACCCCGTAAACCGAGGCGGAACCCGCTGCGCCACTTGTTCTCTGTGCCATACAAGCCGCTCACACCGCCGGCAGCTCACGATATCCCGCTCTACCTGCTCCCACACCCCCCTAAGTTAATCGGAAAGCGTCTCAAATGACTAAGAGCAAGGAAATTTTCTTGCTACCTTTGTAAAGTGATGCTACGACCGAGAGTACTGGGGCTTGCGCTGGGAGCGATGCTGGGTATGTCAGAGGCCTCCCACTACTTAGGGGGGGACTTGACGTACACTTGCTTAGGGCCCGGTTCAGGTGGTACGACCCGGTATCGCGTACGCTTCACGCTGTATCGGGATTGTAACGGCATACCTGCGGATCCTCAGATCACCATCCGATGGCGCTCTGCTCAGCTCAATATTAGCGGCTCTCGTAGCGTGAACCGTACCACAGTCATCCCCGGTTCTGGGGTAGATGTGACGCCCGTGTGTACGGGGGGGCAGACCGCCTGCCCGAATGGAGCTACGGGAGCGTATGGTATCCAGCGATGGATCTACGAGACAGATATAGACCTCCCTGCCGGCCAGGGAAGTGACTGGGTCATCTGGCACGAAAACTGCTGCCGCTCAGCCGCTATTGATAATCTCACTGCCCCTGGGGGCCAAGGCTCTACCTTTTACGCTTTTCTGGATAATACCCAGGTCCCCTGTAATAGCTCTCCGCAGTTCACCAACTTACCACAGTTTTTCAACTGTACAGGGCGGCCTACGCTCCTCAACCTCGGGGTGGTAGATCCCGATGGTGACTCGCTCGTTATAAAGCTAGCCGATTGCCTAGATTGGAATACCCCTACGCCGCCGCCATTTACGCCAGCTACCTATACGGCTCCGTATAGCGGCCTAAATCCTTTTCCCACTACGACAGGCATTCTCATTCAGGGTGGTGGGCTTTTCTCTTATATTGCTAGTACGGGTTTCCGATCGGCTTTCTGCTACAAGGTAGAAGAGTACAGAAATGGCGTCAAGATTGGCGAGACCTTTCAGGATGTTTATCTTATTATCCAAAACTGCCCTGTCTCCGCTCCGCCCGTCGCAGCTA
>CALKJV010000159.1 GCA_937995505.1 uncultured Bacteroidia bacterium
TGGGGTGAGGTTTTTGGGCAGCTGTACCTGCACAGTGAGATAAAGGTCGCCTGGTGGGGAGGCGGGCCAGCCTTTGCCGCGTAGCTGGAGGATATGGCCATTGGGGGTTTCGGGCGGGAGGGTAATGCGTAGGCGCTGTCCCCCTAAGTGGGTAAATTCCACTGGTCCACCCAAAAGCGCAGTATAGAGGGGCACCTCCAAGGAAGCATGCAGGTCCCTGCCCTTGAGCGAGAAGCGGGGATGGGGCTGCACTTGTAAGCGTAAGAGAAGGTCGCCTCCGCCAGGTGCTTTTCCCCGCAAGCGAAGGCGGGTATTAGGTAGGGTACCAGGCTTTAAGGGCACTTCTACAACTTGGCCGCCTACTTGAACGCGTTTAGTCGTGCCTTCGTAAAGCTCGTCTAGAGTTACAGAGAGGGTGGCTTCTACGGTCTGCTGGCGCCGCAGAAGGTCTTCCCCAAAAAACATTCGGAAAAAGTCAGAAAACCCTTCAACCCCGCCTGCGTCTCCAAATCCTGTAAAGCCCCCCCCTCCTGCAAAGGGGTCTTGTTGCATCCGCTCATATTCGCGCCAGCGGCTACCGAGCTGGTCGTATTTGGCGCGGGTTTCGGAATTGCCCAGCACCTCGTATGCTTCCTGAATTTCCTTAAACTTCTCCTCAGCTTCCTTAGAGCCGGGGTTCGCATCAGGGTGGTATTGCCGGGCGAGGCGGCGATAGGCCTTTTTGATCTCCTCTTGGGACGCTTTACGATCTACGCCCAGCACGGCATAGTAATCCTTGAAGTCTACGCTGCGCATACGGCAGAGAAACCTAACAAAAGTATAACCATTCTGCCACTCTGCCAAAGTGCTATGCCAAGTTGTGGCTATTTTCTGCCATCTAGGCTCATAAGGCCCTTCGGCACAGAATATGCCAATAGACTCCCCATGCAAACCACGCAAAAAAAGGAGGTACCTATGACAAGCCTCGTACGACTGATGGACTGGACGGAATCGCTCCCTGAGCGCATGCGTACCCTGCAAGATGTAGTTGAACGTATGTTCAGCGAGACCGCAAGCAACTTCACGCGTTTAGAGACCTTTGTGCCTCGGGTGGATGTCGTAGAGACGGACAGTGCCTACGAAATCCATGTCGCAGCCCCGGGCATGAAGAGGGAAGACTTCAAGGTGGAGCTGACCGAAGGTCGTCTCACGGTCTCTGGCGAGCGGAAGTTCCACAAGGAAGAGGGCGACAAGAAGACGTACCATCGGGTAGAAACCCAGTATGGCTCCTTCATGCGCAGCTTCTTCCTGCCTGAGGATGTGCGAGCGGAAGGCATTTCTGCGGAGTACACCGACGGCATCCTCAAGCTGCACCTGCCCAAGGACGAGAAGAAGGCGCAGGTCGCCCGGATTGAGGTCAAGTAAGCCTGCTCGGTCTCACCTTACAAGCCCGTGGGGCATTGCCCTACGGGCTTTTTAATGGCCTACTTTTGTAGCGTGTCGCGAGCGGATTATGCCTATTTTTTATGGGAAGCGGGGATTGTGCAGGTTCGCTGGGAGCCGCCGGGCTTTCGATGGGCTTCGGGGCGGGAAAGTCCGATTTACGTAGACCATCGACGGCTTTTGGGGTATCCGACTTGGCGGCAGTGGGCGGTGGAAGCGCTGGCTGCACAGGTTCGCGAGCGAGTGAATTTTGCTGCGGTAGCGGGGGTCGCTACGGGAGGTATATCTTGGGCAGCTTGGCTAGCCGAGCGGTTTCACGTGCCAGTGGGCTATGTGCGGCCCGAACCCAAAAGTCACGGGCTAAGCCGTCAGGTTGAGGGCTTGCCCAAAGGGATAGGCCCAGTACTTCTCGTGGAGGATCTCATTTCTACGGGGGGAAGTGTCCAGCGCGCTGCCGCCGCCTTGCAGCGAGAGGGTTATCCCGTAAGTGCCGTAGCTGTACTTTGGAGCTACGAACTCTCCAGTGCCGCTGCCCTGCCCGTGCCCTTGTATGCATTGCTTCGGTTTCCCCAGGCGCTCCTCTACTGGGAAAAGGCCGGGCTGCTCCCCCCTGAAGCCTTCACCGCCCTCAAGCGCTGGAGTACCTTACAGACTTTCCCTTAGCTACTTTTGAGCGGTATGCGATACATGGTGCTCCTGTGCGGCATGCTAGGTGCACAGACGATTTTAGCGGAGCTGGCTTTGGAACGGCGCCAGCCGCGGCCTTTGCGGGCCGAATATGTGCAGGCTGATGGAGGGCTTGTTACAGTCTCTTATAAGTCTCCTACTTCTACCCGCACCTTTGCACTCCACAAGTACGATGCAGACTTTCGGCCAGAATGGTCTCAGGAACTCTTTGACCAAAGTAGCGGTGAGGAGCTGGTTCACCTTGCCGTAGTAGATACCCAAATATGGGTTTTCACGCAGCGCAATGAGGGCAATCGTTGGCTTGTGTATGCTTATATAGCGGATTTAGAGGGGCGATTTTCTCGGAAAGGGGCCAAGATCCTTCAGATAGAACCGGGTATGCGTCGTTTTGAGCTTAAGCTTTCTTATGCGCCAAATCGGCAGTACGTGTGCTTGAGTGCTGCGATCCGAGTGCCCGCAGACAGTGCAGACCGAGTCGCTTTTTACCTGATAGGGCGGGATACGAGTTTTGCGGGGGAGTGGATAATGCCCTTTCGGGAACGCGAGCTGGAGGTGCGGCGCCCTATCCAGCCGAGTCATGAAGGGCATCTCTTTGCTTTAGGGGCCGTGCGCGTTCCTACTTCTGAATTTCCGCAGTACTATCTGATGAAGTACCTTCCCGAGTCTCAGCTTACGCTGACAGTACCCCTAGAAGTGGAGGGGGTGAATCTTTTAGAACCGATGTTTCGGATAGAGAAGGGCGGGGGCGCCCGCATAGCCGGTTTCTATTCGCTGCGGCGCGGCTCCTCGCAGGTGCAAGGGTTAGTGTTCGCACGCGTGGAGGGGGCTGGTTTTTTTCTCTCGGGGGTCCAGCAGACGCTTCTGCCCACAGAGGTTCTCCAGCGCTTTCTCTCGGAAAGGCAGATCGCTCGTGGGCGTGGCATACCCGACTTGTATTTAGACCACCTTATTCCTCGGGCAGATGGCGGCATACTGCTAATTGGAGAGCAGTTTTATATCACGACGACGACTTTTCGTGATTTTTATGGCTTTTGGTACACACAGGACACCTATCACTTTGATGATATAGTAGTTTTTGCAGTGGATGCGATGGGTAAGTTAGAATGGTTTCGCGTTATCCCGAAAACCCAAACAGGGACCAGCGATACGGAGCTTTCGTATGGCGTGCTTGTGGGGCCGCAGCGGCTTTACTTCTTTTATCGGGGCTATGCTCGGGGGGTAGGTAGCCAGGTCTTTGTCGTCGCAATGGAGGAAGGGGGAGAACAGTCTTCGCCGAGGCCGTTTATTCCGGGTTTTCGGGCTTCTGATGTGTTTCATCGGCGGCTGGTGCGCCAGCTTACGAACTCGGAGGGGCTATTGGCCTACACGCAGGGCCGCACAGGTCGGTTTGTGATGATGCGTTTAGGGTTAAATTGAGATAATGGATGACCTAAGCTCACGCTTCTGCAGGGTCAGAAGGAGAGGGGGCTGGTGGTAGAAAAAGCCATGCGGGCTTCCCTACAAGGGAATTGAAAGGGAGCACGCGCAGCCCTTCTACAATAGGGGAAGGCGTTGTATGTAGCGCGATGACATCAGCACCGTACGAATGGGCGGCATGAAGGAGCAGTTCTACGAGGCGACTGCCTTCCCAGACGAGGCGAGTATACTGTGGAGGACGCAAGAGCCGTTGTAGTCTCGCATGAATGCGGTCGATTTGTGGGCTAGGGCGCAAGATAGGTAGGCCTACTACTTCAGCAGAAACCTTTTTACTGAGTTGCCGTAGAAAGGCGATCCCTTTCGGAGAGCTATAAGTAGGGTCGTAGGCGACTAGCATTCGCTGCCAACGCACCTCATACTCAGGGAAGCCAATGAGAACGGGAATAGACGAAGCAAAAATAAAATGCCGACTATGAAAGCCCAAAGCGCCTTCCTGTTCATCTGGGCTGCCCTGGGCGCCAAGGGCGAGTAGCGTGTATTTCTCGGTTTCTAAAAATCGTTTGAGCCCTTCGGTCGGGAAGTCTCGCTGCGTGTAGATACGAAGGCCTCGGAGCTCTACGGAGGGCACATGGGCCCGCAAGAAGTCTTTGAGCTGCTTGTGAGCGGTTGCACCGGCTTCCTGCTCCATCTTTTCAATCACATGGGGCGAAAGGAAGGGTAACCCGGTAGGCAGCTGATAGGCATGATAAACCGCCAAAGTTTGGCGCAGAGAGCGTCGCAGGTTTAGAACTGCCCGCAGAGCTGTCAAAGAGGCGGGGCTGTAGTCTATGCCTACAAGCAATTTGCCCATTAGGCAAAAGTACGGCCTTTATTTGTACCTTTGCCGTGGTGTATGGTGGACCCGCAGACCCCTGACAAGTTCCAATCAGAGCCCCAGTTACCGGTTGAGCTTTTACAGCAGATTTTGACCGAGCTCTCTGAAAAGCTTGCTTCTGAAGGCATGGAAATGCTACGCAATCAGCTTGTCGAGAGAAAGCTCCCCTTGCATGATGTAACGCTCCTCGTAGAGTATGTGGCCCAGCTAGAGTTTCAGCCTACCCTAAGTCGCCTCGTACAAGCTTTCAAGTGGTACGTGGAAAAGCAGTACCCCGAATGGCGACGGCAGACAGAACGCCTAGAGCAAGCTCACCGGGAAGAGGAGCTGCGCAAGCTAGAAGCTTTTCACCGAAGATTTGAAGAAGCTTTCACCCGAATCAAAGAGCAGCGCGAAGCTTACGACCAGAGATGCAAAGAAAATGCCGAAAAAGCCCGTACCCTCCTGGAAGAGCTCAAAAAGATCGTACTTAACGAACAGTTAGACGCCTTTCCGCGGGTTCGCCGCATTACTCGGGAGTGGAGCCAGCTACGCAGAGAACTTCTCCCCCCAGATCGGAAAGAGCTGGTACAACCCTTCAAAGAGTTTATTGCGCGCTTTGATGCGCAGTATGAGCGGTATCGGGATATCATTGAAGGAGAGCGGGAAGCTACGCTGCAACGCAAGCGGCAAATCTTGCAGGAGATACAACAGCTTTTCCCACCCGAAGGAACGCAAGCGGCATTTGAGTTCTGGCAGAAGCAACGGGACCGATTAGCCTTATTGCAGAGCGAATGGCAATCACTGCCTAGAGTAGGTTCGCGTCAAGAAGGGGAGCTGGTAGAACAGTATCGCCAGCTCGTATATCGGTTCCGAGAGCAGTATAATCTTTTCCGTTCTCAGGCGTATCAGCGGGTGCAGAAAGATCCTGTACTCCAAGAGGCCTATCGGCGTAAAACCCAGATATTGGAGGTGCTGCGGCCGCTGGTGGAACGGGAATACGCTTCGCTAGAAGCCTGGAAGGAAGCCAATCGTCAGGTGCGTGAGCTTGTGCAAGAGTGGCGGGCCCAGACCGAGCGCTCTCTTGGGCAGGATGACTCTAAGGAGGTTCGCCGCTTTTACGCTCCACTCAATCAGCAATTTAGTGAGCTTTTAGATACCTTCAATGAGAAGTCGGAACGCTTCAATCAGGAATACCGCAATCAGCAGCTCAAGCGCATAGCCGATTCTGGTAAAAAACTTATCCAGGAGGTTCAAAACCTTCTACAAAAGGACTTGAGCGAAGCAGTGCGGCGCTACCGTGCGCAGGTGGCCTTGTGGAAGCGCCGAGCGCACCGTTTTCATAACGAGGCTGCCATCGCCGCAGTGATACAGGAGCTGAACGCTCTCGGCGAAAAGGTCCGTGAAGCCCAAAAAGCCCACGCTCAGAAGCTCAATGAGAATCTGGAGCGTCGCATAGAGCTGCTCAATCGCTTAGATGAGCTGGGCCAGCATGCCACGCCCGAGACTTTGGACGCCTTTATAGAGACGCTGATGGCCTATGATCAGGCTGGCGAAGTAGCGCCCACGCATCGCGACCGCCTCCATAATCGGTATAAGCAGGCTATTCAGCGGTTTTTGATCGCTTCTGGGCTTACAGAAGAGGCCTTTCAGGAAGCATGGCTCACGGCACAAGTGGCTCATCAGTCTCCTCAACAGATACGCCGCACTATGGAGTCGGTCAAAGCTCAGATTGCCCGCTACAAGCAGGACCTGAAAGGTTATCAAAATACTCTGACCCTGCTGGCTAAAGGTAAAGGGAGTGAGCTTTTACGGCAGGAGATAGAGCACAAGATGGAGGAAGTGCAGCGGCAGATTCAACGGGCGCAAGAAATGCTTAAGCGGCTCCAGCAGCGTCAGCAGTCGGCGAATGCCCCGTCTGCCCCATCCGCCTAAGTTTTACGAGCGACTCCACGAAGCCACTCACCGTCGTGACACAGGACTGTATTTAGCTCCTGGGCGAAAGCTCGTACTGGAGGCTACCCAAAGCCTTTCTCTGGAGGCTTTCCATGCAATACTCGTTTCGGAGGAGTCGTTTTGCGCACAGCTGCCCCAAGCGCTGACTGACCGCACTTTCGTAGTGCCTGAGTGGCAGCTTGCGCGCATAAGCAAACAGGATACCCCTGATATGGCGCTGGCTGTGCTATATCTGCCCCCCTCGCTGGAGGCTCCGAGTTACCCCCCCGCCGTGCTCGCCGAAAGCCTCCAAGACCCCGGAAACCTCGGTACCCTGTTGCGCACCTTAGAATGGTTAGGCCATACTACCCTCTGGCTAAGTGCTGGCAGTGTAGACCCTTTTCATCCTCGGGCGGTACGGGCGAGTATGGGGAGCATTTTTCGGCTGCAGGTGTATCGGGTAGATGCTTGGCCGGACGTACTGATGAAGTATGCGGGGCGCTGTGTGGTAGCACAGGAAGGAGGGTGCCTCCCCGAGCAGATCTCTTGGAGCACTTACGATAGCCTTTACCTGGGTAGCGAAGCCCACGGTCCCCAAAAAGCCCCACCCGACTGGCCGCGTGTATGGGTGCCTCCCGCCCCTACCTCGCGTGCAGATTCCCTCAATGTCACCATAGCGGCTGCCCTGCTTCTCTATGTGCAGCGAGGCTTTAGAGCCGGTATGCTACGTACTTCGCTGCCTGGATAACTTTCTGGGGGTTAGGTAAGAATGCCTCTACTAGCGTAGGGGCGTAGCCCATAGGGGCATCAGCGCCTGTTACGCGTACTACGGGCGCATCTAGGTAATCAAAAGCCTGACGCTGCACCACAAATCCTACTTCCGCCGCTATGCCTCCTAAAGGCCAGGACTCCTCCACGATGACCAGGCGATTGGTGCGGCGCACCGAAGCCATCACCGTCGCATAATCTATCGGCCGTAAGCTGCGTAAATCTATCACCTCAGCGGAAAGGCCTTCTTTTTCCAGGAGAGCGGCTGCTTCTAAGGCTACATGTACCATCTTGCCAAAAGCCACGAGCGTGACATCCCCCCCTGGTCGCTTCACTTCGGCTTGCCCAATCGGGATGAGAAAGTCTTCGGACTCGGGCACCTCCCCTTTCATGCCGTACATAAGCTCGGACTCCATCACGATTACCGGATCATCGTCGCGAATAGCGCTCTTAAGGAGGCCTTTTGCGTCTCGGGGTGTGCTAGGCGAAACTACTTTTAGGCCGGGGACGTTGGCATACCAGTTTTCAAAAGACTGGGAGTGCTGTTGCGCAAGTTGCCCGGCTGAACCGCTTGGCCCGCGAAATACTATCGGCGCAGAAAACTGCCCCCCGCTCATGTGAAGCATTTTCGCAGCGTGGTTGACCACCTGGTCGATCGCTAAGAGGGCGAAGTTGAACGTCATAAACTCAATCACTGGGCGTAAGCCGACCATGGCTGCTCCCACACCTATGCCCGCAAAGCCCAGCTCCGATATCGGTGTATCTATGACGCGTTTCGGGCCAAACTCCGCTAAAAGCCCTTCGCTGACTTTGTATGCCCCGTTGTATTCTGCGACCTCTTCGCCCATCAGAAAGACCCTGGGATCTCTCTGCATCTCTTCGCGCAAGGCGGCCCGCAAAGCCTCACGAAATTGCATGACGGCCATGCCCACAAAGTTAGCGCCGTCGCTGCGTAATCCCTACGGTAACTACCCATGCTTCCACCTGCACAGGTAAGCTGTGCAAAGCGGCCGTGAGCGTAGCCCCTGTTGTGAGCACATCATCTACGACGACTATGGGCGAAGGGATAGCTTGCGTGCAGAGGAAGTCTTCTTTGAGGCTCTCCCAGCGCTGGATACGCGTTTTTTGAAGTTGGGAGGCGCTGGCTCCTTGTCGTTTCCAGTGGCGGTGTAGAATGGGCAGACCCCATGGGGTAGAGAGACCCTGGGCAATCCATTCTGCTTGATTGTATCCCCTTCGGCGCAGGCGAGCCGCCGAAATCGGTATAGGTAAAATCCCCTGCATGCGGTCAAGGGGCAGTAGCCCTTCTTCTGCAATCAAGTAAGCCAGGTAGGTAGCCGCACTGCGCAGCAGATGGGGGCGACCGCTGTATTTTGCTAGCTGGACCCAAATGCGCAAGGGGCTTCCTGCCGTGTACCAGAAGCCACATATAACCCCGCGTATATTAGGGTTCAGGGGGGCCAGGCGATAGTAACCGTCGTTTTGTTGGGGCCGGCGCCAGAAGAGAGTCTGCGGCAGCCGAAGCAAGCAAGCTATGCACGCCCCCTCTTCTCCCGCTAAGAGCGGGGTACCACAGCTGCCACACTGACGCGGGAAGACCCAGCTCCACATAGATTAGGGGGCTTCGCCTGCACGGATGCGCGCTATCTGGTTCTGGTAGTAGGCTGCTTTTTCTGGATGCTTCTCACACAGGGCTTCATATACTTGTATCGCTCGCGGAAGGTCTCCTTGGCTCCAATAGAGTTTAGCCATGGTTTCGGTATAGATACGAGGCTGTTGAGGAGGGGTTTCCCGCGCCGGAGCACTGAGTTCAGGAGGACCTTCCACAGAAGGACTCTTAGGAAAACTTTGGAGTTTCTCAATTAGCCTATCAATCAAGTTTGGTACCTCTGGGGATTGCGCTCGCAGGGACTCCGTCGGTCGCTGCTCCAGAAGCTGCCGGATAAATGCCCGTCGTAGGTTCTCTAACTCTTTGGATAGGGGGCTAATTTTTAGTTCGGATATGGGTACTTGGAGTTCTATCTCGCGTAGAAACGACTGCCAAGGCTTCTGGAGGCTCTCCCTATCGGAAGCGACAGACTCAGACATCCGACTGGTACCCTCCTCTTGTACTGCAGAAGGGCCTAGGGAACTCTCCACAAGGGATGGAGTTCCCTCTGTAGGCTCGGGCACAGGTAGATGGATAGAGGCTTCTATGTCAATCTCAAAAGGGATGAGAGGACGAATGGGTGACTCACTGACATAAATCCAAGAAGGGGCAGCCGGTGCAGAGCTAGGTTCAGCGGGTAGGTGGATAAGAGCGTCTGGATTCTCTAATGGAATGAAGGGGCGATGCAGAGTACTCTCGGCCGACATTACAGAGGTTTCTGCGCTGGCCGGGTGAATGACGCCTTCTGGATTTTCCAGAGGCACATACGTTCGGCTTAGCGCAGAGAGGGGCTCTGAGGGAAGCTCCGTAACCTCAGAAGGAGAAGGCTCCGAGGGCGAAAGGGGAAGGGTTTCCGAGAGACTTTCAGTAGGCGGCGGTGGCGGAGGAGAAAGGGCAGCGGAGGCTTGAAGCTCAATGGTAGGCGGCGCTGGGGGCTCTTCTAAGGTGAAGCCTGAGGTAGGGGGGCCCTTAGGTTCTGAAGGGCGCCCTCCAGGTAGCAGTTCAAACTGGATAAGAGGGATAGGCAGCTTGCTAGAGAGGGATGATAGCGCCGGGGGGAGTCTTGGGGCACTAAGGGGAGGTAAATCTACGGTGGAAATCGGATTACTTGCGGCTATGGAAGGGGGATCGAGCGGCCGTGTCTCACTCTCAGGGACTATGGGAGGGGCTTCGGAGCTTGCAGATGCAGGGAAGGGGGCATCGCGCAGAGGCTTTGCGGGAGTGTCGGAGGGTAAGGCGAGGGTTTCTAATGGAGGCGGAGTAGGTGGGCTTTCGGTGAGTATGGGGCTCTCTGGTGCCTCTGCAGGCACCACAGGAGAGGGAGAAGGAACCTCGGACATACCACCTACCGGCTCTGGAAAGCGGAGCTGCTGCACCAGCTTCATGTGCACGGGAGCATACAGAATCTGGCGAGCTGCCACCCAGCCCTGTAGCGGTGGCCAGAAGGCCGAGGATAAAGCCATGTCTGCAGGCCCAGGCTCGTCGTTGGCAGAAGGCTCCTCTTGTGAGGAAGTAGAGGGTGCAGGAGGACTCCCCTCGCGAGCCGAAGGCGCCGGAGTCTTTGGGGGAGGCGATACCCGAGGTCGTAACCGTTCCTCTAAAAAGAACGCATAATACTGCCGAGACGGTGCATACAGAGAAGCCAAAAATCGCAACTGCGAAGCTTGGGGATCTCCTGTGTGCGTCGCAATTTTAGCGACCATCATGCGACCTAAGGCAAAAAACGGATACTTCTCTAGCACCGCCTCCACTTGCCGACGATGGTTCTCGTCCAAGGAGGTGCCGGCTTTCATGTGTAAGTACACTTCAGGCCAATTCATATTACCAGGTAGAAAGGGTTTTGTTGACTACATCTTGAGCGAGCCTGTCGCAAATATCGGCAATTAGGGCATCCTGTACGAGGGGGAGAGGCTGATTGGCCGGAAAGTCCGCAAAGTTCATGAAACTCTGCTCCCAACTGAGTTCTGGATGCTTAGCGCTGGTACACTTGACAGATAGGGTGATACTGAGGCGATTCTGGGCGGCCTGCTGAGATCCCTGGATAGCGACAGGAGCGACGGTGAAGTCCGTGATACGAGCTTGGAGGACCAGGTCACCTTTTTCTGGTGCAAGAGCGAGAGGGGACTGGGAGATAAACTTCTGCCGAATGGCTTCAGCGAGGGTCTGGGGTAGGGTGGGGATCACAAGCGGTGCTTCATTAGAGAGAGGCGCGAGGGAGACCGTGCGTACGTCCGGGGGGAGTGCCCCGCTGCGGAAGGAATACGCACACGCCCCCATGAGCCCAATCCCCACTGCAAGGAGCCTTCCTTTCCAGAAGGCCCCCTTATAGTCCATGCAAGCCATACTCGTCTATTTTTCGGTAAAGGGTTCGCTCGGAGATACCGAGAGCTTGGGCGGCTCTCTTGCGGTTTCCACTGTACTTTCTGAGAGCTTTTTCTACCAAAGAACGTTCATTTTTCTCAATAGATAGGTCTTCTTCAGTAGAGGTCTGGCTATCTCCTGTGGGTACCGAGCCGCTGCCGAGGAGGGGCCGCTCCTTCTGCGTGAGGTGCTGCCAGAGGCGCTTGAGCATTTCCTGGATGGCTTCTTGGCCGGTACTAAGCTGGCGTATCTGCTGCTGGAGCTGCTCAAGGCGCCATCCTAAGCTCGGCTCGGTTGAAGGAACTTCCATATGGGAGTCGGGGCGCGGTGTGTAAAGCACAGGCAAGCGATATTCCCTGGGGGGAAGGTGCGAGAGGATGTAGTCTGCTTCTAAAGTAGCACCTGCATAGAGGATGGTCAGTTTTTCTACAAAGTGCTTAAGTTCCCGCACGTTGCCGGGCCAAGGGTATTCATAGAGGGGGCCTTCGGCGTCAGGGCTGAGCTGTACAGCCGGAACTCCATATCGGTGAGCAAACTCATCCGCAAAAAAATCAAATAGCAGCACGATGTCAGAGCCCCTTTCGCGCAGGGGGGGCACTTGAATCGTAATGGCATTGAGCCGATGGTACAAGTCTTCGCGAAACTTGCCTTGCTGGATGAGTTGTAGGAGGTTTCGGTTTGTGGCGGCTACGAGGCGCACATCAGTGTGCTGGACTTTGCTGCTGCCGACTCGCAGAAACTCCCCTGTTTCCAGTACTCGCAGGAGCCGCGCCTGAGTGCCCACTGGCATTTCACCAATCTCGTCTAAAAACAGGGTGCCTCCGTTTGCGACCTCAAAGTAGCCTTTTCGGCTTTCATACGCGGACGTGAAGGCCCCTTTTTCGTGGCCGAAAAGTTCGGAGTCCATGGTGCCTTCTGGGATAGCGCCGCAGTTGATAGCGAGAAAGGGCTTTTCGCGTCGGCGACTCAGATGATGGATAATATGGGCGAAAGCTTCTTTGCCTGTGCCATTCTCGCCAAGGATAAGGACAGGTACATCAGTAGGGGCGACTCGCACGGCGAGTTCTACGGCGGCTAAGAGCTTTTTATCCTCGCCGATGAGCCGGAAGCGCCGAGCGACTTCACGGGGATTCTGAGAGAGTTGCCGTAACATACCCAATCAGAGTAGCAGACGTAGCCTCGTGAATGTAGGCTTCTACCGTATCACCTGGCTTATAAGAGGCAGCAGCGCCACGAAGTATGACATTCCGACCGCTGAAAGTGCGCCCCGCCAAATCCTTAGGATCTCTCCGAGCTGGCTTCTCAATAAGTACCTGCTGGTAAGTGCCAATTTGGGCTTGATTGCTGGTGAGGCTTAGAGCTTGTGCTTTGGTAATAACTGCCTCTAAACGGGCATGCTTGACTTCTTGGGGAACATCATCCTTATATCGTCGCGCAGCCAGCGTGCCTGGCCGCTCGGAGTACATAAAGTGATAGGTAAAGTCAAAGCGAGCCGCTTCCATGAGGGCCACAGTGGCTTCAAAGTCAGCATCCGTTTCGCCACAGAAGCCTACGATAATATCGGTTGAGAGTACAGCTTGGGGCAGGTAGCGGCGGATAGCAGCCACTCGGTCTAAATACCACTCCGCCGTGTAGCCGCGATTCATGCGCTGGAGCACGCTATTGCTACCCGCCTGCACGGGTAGATGAATGTAAGGAGAGAGATTAGGATAGCGGGCAATAGTTTCTAAGACTTCATCCAGCATGTCTTTGGGATGTGAGGTGGCGAAGCGGATCCAGGCGGTGGGGGCTGCTTCTGCGACACGAGCCAGCAGCTCAGCAAAACGCACGCCCTGGTCTTGGTAAGAGTCAACATTCTGGCCCAAGAGCGTAATCTCCTTGTAGCCTGCCTCGGCAAGCTGCTGGGCTTCCGAGACGATGCTCTGCCACCTACGGCTGCGCTCGCGTCCTCGCGTGAAAGGCACTATGCAAAAGCTGCACATATTATTACAGCCACGCATGATGGAGATGTAGGCGCTGGTGGGATGCGGAGCGAGGCGCATGGGGGCAATGTCGGCGTAAGTCTCTTCGCGCGAAAGGAGCACATGAATAGCCCGTGCACCGCTTTCTACCTGCCGAATAAGCTGGGGTAAGTGTCGGTAAGAGTCTGGCCCTGCAATAAGGTCTACTACGGGGGCTTCTTGGAGCAGTTTGGCTTTGAGGCGTTCGGCCATGCAGCCTAATACCCCTACAATCAGATGGGGGCGCCGCTGTTTGCAGCTTTGGAAGTATTTTAGCCGCTGCCAGATTTTTTCCTCGGCGTGCTCGCGAATGGCACAGGTATTGATCAGGATGAGGTCAGCTTCCTGCGGGTCTTGGGTAAAGCCATAACCCTCTGCATGCAGAAGCCCGGCTACCAACTCACTGTCGGCAAAATTCATCTGGCAGCCATAGGTCTCTATGTAAGCGCGATACGAGCCGGGCGTAGGTACCTGTTCCAGCTGCGCAGCGCCAAAGACGCGAGAATGGGCCAATGCCATATTTTCACAAAGGTAGGAAAATTTTGCACACTCACTATACTGGTACTGCAGGCCCAGTCGCCGAAGCGGCTTCTTTTAGGACGAGATAGCATTCCCATCTACCTGATGCCGCCGGTGGAGATCGTAGCTGAGGCCCCCTCTCCAAAGCAGATGGCAGAGGTGCGTAAGCAGTGGGCGGCCTTCCAACGCCTGCGCCGAAATGTCCATCTGGTTTATCCCCTGGCCAAAGAAGCAGCCCGCATCGTCCGAGAAGTAGACAACGAGCGAGAACGCTTAGGACGGAAAAGCCGCGACTATAAAGCCTACAGCCGACGACTGCGCAAAGAACTTTTTGAGAAGTATGAGCCGATTTTTCGCGAGATGACCGTCAGCCAGGGCATTCTCCTTATCAAGCTCATACATCGGGAGACGGGGGTAGATGCTCATTCGCTCATTCGGGATTACATGGGGGGGCTGCAAGCGAGCTTTTGGCAAGGCATGGCCAAACTCTACGGGTCTGACCTTAAGCTCACCTATGATCCTGCGAGAGAGCCCCTCATTGAAGCTGTGATAGAGGAGATTGAGACGGGGCGGAGTGCAGACTGGGTGCTCCAGCTGTACGAGCCGCCGATAGAATAAACCGATGTATATCACGTACCACCGGCCGACGATGCGTAAAGATGAGTGCATGGCCCGCGCCAGGATAAATAATGAGCTGGCTATGGGGTAGCTTTTCAGCGAGGATCTTGCTGTGTTCTGGAGGTACAATTAGATCTGAGCCGCCTCCGATAACTAACGTAGGCTGCTGGAGGTTAGGCAAGTATGGCCGCAAGTCTATGCTAAAAATCTCCTGCGCATCTGCGAGCAGTACCTCCAGGCGAGTACGCTGCAAGGCTTTTTTATACCATTCAATTACTTCAGCTGGGAAGTCCTCAGAACCGAAAGCCTGCGGATACAAGAGGTTTGCCAGAGCAGAAGGCGGCATCAGGCGCAAAGCCCGTGGGAGAAGCTGGCGCTGCAGCCGTTCCAGAGCGGTGAGGTTCTTGTAGGCGAAGGTGCAACTTAAGATAAGTCCTTGGACGCGCTCGGGAGCGTCTCGGGCCATGAGCTGGGCAATTACCCCGCCCATAGAGTAGCCAAATACCCAGATAGGCTCTCCTTGCGTAAGCGCATCTACGAGAGCCAGTACATCTTGTGCGCGTTGCAGGAGAGTATAGGGCCCAGACCAGTTCCAGGCGCTGCCATAACCCCGTAGGTCTGGTATCACTACCCGATAGTGCTGCGCTAAAGCCCCCTCTACAGGCATAAACATACCCCCATCCACCATGTACCCATGCGCCAAAAAGAGCCAAGGTCCCTGGTTCCCCAGCAGTTTGTAAGGAAGAAGCTGGCTCATTTTTCCTTGCGTATAGCCAAAGATAACACAATGCTAAGCCCCAATGTACCTAAGATGAAGCCGAGCGAAACTTCTGGCCCGAGATGCAAGCCTACGAGCCCCTGAAACATCTTGAGCCCAATCCCTATCAGTACGATAGATATACCATATTCTAACGCCCAGAAGCGTTGAATGACTGCGGCGAGCAGAAAAAACATAGAACGCAAACCCATTACCGCTAAGATATTAGAGCTGAAGAGCACATCTTCATCTTGGGTGATAGCAAAGGCTGCCGGTATAGAGTCAATCGCAAAAACCAGGTCGGTCAGCTCTATCATAAATAGGGCTAAGGCGAGCAGGGTGAAAAATCGGCGTCCGCTTTTGCGCAGAATAAACTTTCCTTGATGCGGTTGGGTGGTGATGCGAAGGTAGCGCATG
>CALKJV010000160.1 GCA_937995505.1 uncultured Bacteroidia bacterium
TGAATATGCCGGCCGTGCGGGCATAAGAGGGGGGAAGGGGGAGCTGCAGAGAACGGATCTGGTTAGGAGCTTGCCTCAGAGCCGACTCTAACTGCGAACGGACAGGGCGCGGTAACTGCCCTTGTGCCAGCAGAAGGCCGCTGGCTGCTAGTGCGATTATGGCTATCTTTTTCATAGCGAGACGAAGGTAGGCTTTCTGCTTTATTTGTATGTAAATGCCAACCTAAGTTTGGCATATGGGAGATACGATTGTGGCGGTAGCGACGGCATGGGCCCCGGCAGCGATAGGAGTGGTACGCCTTAGCGGTCCCGAAGCTAAGCATATTGTAGAGAAACTGTGGAAAGGTCCGAGCCTTCGTCCGAGGCTCGCCCAGGTAGGCTATCTCGTAGACCGCACGGGAGAGCCGCTGGATCAGGCTGTGTGTACTTTCTTTCCCGCTCCAAAGTCTTACACCGGCGAAGACGTAGTAGAAATTTCCTGTCATGGAAGTCTGTACGTGCTTCGGCGGGTGGTGGAGCTATGCGTGGAGCAAGGGGCACGCTTAGCTCGGCCAGGAGAGTTCACTATGCGGGCGTATCTGAATGGCAAGCTGGCCTTAGACCAAGCCGAAGCGGTAGCTGACCTTATCCAGGCCCAGAGTGCCCGCGCCCATCGGCTGGCCTTGAGTCAGTTCCGAGGAAAGTATTATGAGAAGGTTCGGCAGTTTCGGCAGCAGCTGGTGGAGTTTTTGGCGCTTTTGGAGCTGGAGTTAGATTTTGCCGAAGAGGATGTAGAATTTGCTTCACGCGAGCGGCTGCGGGAACTTTTGCGGACCCTTTTGGCGGAAATTAAGCAGCTTTTGCAGTCTTATAGAGCTGGGCAAGCGGTGCGGGAGGGCATTCCCATCGCCATCGTAGGCCGTCCAAACGCCGGCAAGTCTACCCTCCTCAATGCGATCCTTCAGGAAGAGCGGGCGATTGTATCAGATATCCCAGGCACGACCCGAGACACCATTGAAGAGCGGCTCTTTCTCGGGGGCTATGAGCTACGCCTCATTGATACGGCCGGGCTGCGGGAGAAGCCTGCCGACGCCGTAGAGGCTGAAGGCATCCGCCGCGCCCAAGCCAAACTCCGAGAAGCCTTCCTGATACTGTATGTGTTTGATGCTTCCCAAGAGAGCCTTTCCGCTGCGCAGAAAGCCGCCCAACTCCTTTTGGGCTCCATAGAGGGGCTTCCTTTGCTTTGGGTAGCGAATAAGGTAGACTTAGGTGCGGCAGGGCCTTTGGAGGGAGCGGTGGCAGTTTCCGCCAAAACTAAACAGGGGCTTTCGGAGCTAGAGTCAGCTATTCTAGAGCGCTTAGGCGAAGCGGGATTGGGAGGAGAAGTTTTGCTTTCCCATTTGCGGCACTATGAGAGCTTCGTGCGGGCCCAGGAGGCGCTTGAGGGGGCTTTAGGGCTTTTAGAGGCAGGCGGCGGCACCGAGCTTATTGCTGAGGAACTGCGCGCCGCTCAGCACGCGATTGGGGAAATAACCGGAGATATCACCCCCGATGAGGTGCTGGGGGTGATTTTTTCCCGCTTTTGTATTGGGAAGTGATTAGAACTGAGGGGCGGCCTTTTGGGGCTGAGGTCTAGCGGGCTGAGCGGGAGTAGCGGGTTCTGCGGCGGGTTTAGGCCGATCTGGGGCGGGTTGAGCGGTAGGGGGCTTTGCGGGCTGAGCGGGCTGGGCTGCAGGTCTGGGCCGGTCATCTGGCTGAGCCGTAGGCTGCTTGTCTGGACGCTCAAGGGCAGGGCGATTGGACTGCTGCGTCGCGGGCTGGGCAGGGGTGGCCGGCTCAGCCGCAGGGCGAGGGCGATCAGGCGCGGGTTGGGCCGCCGAAGCAGGACGAGGCTTCTCTACAGGGCGCTCAATGGCCGGACGGTTAGACTGCTGCGGTGCAGGCTGCGCTTGCTTTTCGGTCTGGGCAAAAAGCCAAAGGCTCCCACCCAGACCCATCAGGATGAGTACGCTTCGCATGGCTCACGCAAGATACAAAAATCTCCTAAAACCGCTACTCCCTCAAACTTGTAAAGCAGGATAAGGTCGACAAAGTCCGGGAACATTCCTTCGCAGCATCACAGACGAGTCCTCGCTCTACCTCTTAGGGACTTTGCGTGCATAGCAGGTTCGCTCATCCGAGATCAGCAAGCGATGCGCAAGGCTAAGCCTATCGGATAGGCAGCTTTCGCTCTACAAGTGCTAAGCGACGGGAGGTCCGGGTGGGGGAGACAAGGTGAGGATACCTAAAGGCAAGATGCAATTGATGAGTAGGCAAGCGAGGTTGGCTTGGGCGAGGCGGATAGCCAGCCTCTCTCCGCTCTAGCCTGCGTAGTTGCGGTGGGCAGAAGCAGGTGCCTGTTACTCGGATGAGGCGCTTGCCCCGTAGGTGCACTCGACTGAGCCATATTCCCACAGGCAGGCCCGATGAGAATTTTCGCATGACCAGCCTAAAGTAATACTTCTTCGGGAGTTCGTATTCCGGCCCTTGCCCCCCTTGCAAATGCGAAAAAAGCTGTATCTTTGCCGTGCTTTTGGTCCGGTAGTTCAGCTGGTTAGAATGCCGGCCTGTCACGCCGGAGGTCGCGGGTTCGAGTCCCGTCCGGACCGCATAGGTGGGGGGCGATTTATTTGCCGAGGCAGCAGAGCGCCAAGCTGCCGCCCAGCGCATAGAGGAGCTTATACGAGAGATCCAAGAGCATGACTACCGTTACTACGTCTTAGCGCAGCCAATCATTTCAGACAGTGAGTACGATCGCTTGGTGGCAGAGCTGCGGGCCTTAGAGGAGCGGTATCCGGAACTGCGGCGTCCCGATTCTCCCACGCAGCGGGTCGGAGGCACGGTAACTAAGGAATTTCCGATCGTCCTCCACCGCCGTCCCATGCTGAGCTTAGACAACGCGTACGATTTTGCAGAGCTGGAGGCTTTTGCACAACGGCTGCGGCGGCTCCTTCCCGAAGCTACCTGGACCTACATCGCTCAGCATAAAATAGACGGCGTGGCGGTGAGCTTGTGGTACGAAGGAGGGGTTTTCGTCCGAGGGCTCACGCGCGGAGATGGTCTGCAAGGCGATGATATCACGCCTAACCTCCGCACGGTACGAGGCATTCCGCTCCGGCTCCGGGGTGTAGGCTATCCCCCTGAGCTAGAAGTGCGCGGCGAAGTGTACATGATGCGCGAAGACTTTACGCGGCTCAATGCGCTCCGAGAGGAAATAGGCGACCCCCCGTTCATGAACCCCCGCAATGCCACCGCTGGCTCGCTCAAGCTCCAAGACTCGGCTGAAGTGGCGCGGCGCCGCTTGCGCTTCTCTGCGTACTTTGCAGAAGGGGAAGGCCTTCCTGACTCAGACGCAGAGCGCATGCAGCTCTTGCAGGCGTGGCGCTTTCCAGTAGTAGAAACTTTCGGTCCCACAGACTTAGGGGGGGTGCAGACTTTTATTGAGGCTTGGGAAGCTCAGCGCGACACTCTCCCGTATGATATTGATGGCATTGTAGTGAAGGTTGATAGCTGGGATTTACGGGAACTCTTTGGCGTAACCGCTAAAGCCCCTCGCTGGGCTATCGCCTACAAGTACCAGCCCGAGCAGGCGATAACCGAGCTGCGATCCATCACCTATCAGGTAGGCCGTACTGGCTACATTACCCCTGTGGCCGAGCTTAAGCCGGTACGCCTCTCTGGTACTACGGTCAAGCGGGCCTCGCTTTACAACTACGATGAAATAGAGCGCTTAGGCCTGCACATTCCAGATGTCGTGGTAGTGGAGAAAAGCGGTGAGATTATTCCCAAGGTGGTGCGGGTGTTACCCGAGCGCAGGCCTGTGGGGGCTGCGCCGGTAGTACCGCCTACGGTGTGCCCAGAATGTGGAACCCCTCTCGTGCAGCCCCCTGGTGAAGTCGGCCGATACTGCCCTAATTACCGCGGCTGCCCCCCACAAGTCATAGGGCGCTTGGCACACTTCGTAAGCCGAAAAGCCCTCAACATCCAAAGCCTCGGCGAAAAAATCCTCCGCAAGCTTTACGAGAAAGGCCTGGTGCGCACTTTCAGTGGCCTGTATGCCCTCACGCCCCAGCAGCTACAAGGCATAGAGGGCTTTGCAGAAAAGCTCCCCCAAAAAATCGTCCAGAACATCCAGGCCTCTAAGGCGGTGCCTTACCCTCGGGTACTGTATGGGCTTGGAATCCGCCATGTAGGAGAGACCGTGGCAGAAAAGCTCGCAGAAGCCTTTCCCACCATAGATGCGCTTCTCTCAGCCTCCGAGGAGGCTATTGCTGCGGTGTATACCATTGGTGAGACCATTGCGCGCAGCGTGCGGGCCTATCTGGATGACCCAGAGAATCGGGCAGAGATAGAACGGCTACGAGCCGCTGGTTTGCAATTCGCTCTACAAGCGTCGCCGAAGGCCTCCTCTGAGGGGCCCTTGGCAGGAAAGCGCTTTCTCGTAAGCGGTACCTTTGGCGAGATAAGCCGCGATACGCTTATTGCATACATTGAGCGGCATGGCGGGCAGTATGCCAGCAGCGTAAGCAAAAATTTAGATTACCTCGTGGTAGGCGACTCACCTGGCCCGAGCAAACTGGAAAAAGCAAAAAAATTGGGTATTCCGCTCCTTTCGCTTTCGGAGCTTGAGGCGCTGGTAGGGGTGCCAGTTACAGAAAGCGTTGCTTAGGCGATCCAGCCGCCGACGATGAGATCGTCGCCTTCGTAGGCTACAGCGGCTTGACCGGGGGTGATGGCCCGAACTGGCTCTTCAAAGCGTACTTCTATGCCGCCTTCAGGGAGGGTGTAGAGCTTAGCGGGATGGCCAGGGTCTAAGTAGCGGATTTTGACGGTAGCGGGGTAGCCTTCGTAAGGCAGGCTCGGGTACTTCTGCCAATTGACTTCCCGCATGCGAAGGTGGGTTTTTTGTAAGGCCTCGGCGGGACCAATAACGAGGGTATTGCTCTCCGGGTGAATATCCACTACATAGTGTGGGGTGCCGAGGGCTGGAAGGTTTCGGCGCTGCCCAATGGTATAAAAGGGATACCCTGCATGTTTGCCTACTACTCGCCCATCTATGTGTACAATAGGTCCGCCGGCAAGCTGGGCAAGCTTTTCTGGGGCTTTTTTCTCAAGGAAGGCCCGATAGTCCCCTTCGGGCACAAAGCAGATTTCATAGGAGTCTTTCTTCTCGGCTACCCGAATGAGGCCCCATTCGCTGGCCAGCTGGCGCGTTTCGGATTTGAGCTTGTCGCCTAAGGGAAAGATCGTCTGAGCTAACACTTCTTGGCTAAGCCCCCACAAAACGTATGACTGGTCTTTGGTAAGGTCTATGGCCTGTCGTATGAAGCGCCGGCCTTCGCTCTCTGCAATTCGGGCGTAGTGGCCCGTAGCAATCTTTTCACATCCAATCTGCCGCGCCCTGCGCAGCAAGGCATCCCATTTGATGTAGGTATTGCACAGAATGCAGGGGTTAGGCGTGCGACCCGCTAAATACTCGCTAACAAAGTGGTCTATCACAGCTTGACCAAATTCTTCTCTTAGGTCCAGCACATAATGGGGGAAGCCGTACATCACCCCTACAGCTCGGGCATCATTGATGTCGTCCAAGTTGCAGCAGCCTGTATGTTTTTTGCGGGGCAGGTCGGCGCTTTCATAGCTCCAGGTTTTCATAGTAAGGCCAATCACCTCATAGCCCGCCTTATGCAGGAGCACCGCAGCGACGCTACTATCTACCCCCCCACTCATCGCGACAAGTACCCGCATACAGCCGAAACAAATATACGCCCCGCCCGCCTTTACTGGATGTGCATGCCCCTTTTCTGCGGAGCTGCGATAGGGGTTGGCTTCCTGAGAGGTATTTTGGCTTGCCTAAGTGGTACGAAAGGAGCGCTGAGATGCTGAGTAGGGCGCTTTTGAGATACAGGATGCTTTTTGTGCAGGTCAGGCCTTTCCTTGTGCGTCTGGGCGGAAAACTGCTTGTGGGGTAGGAGAGTCCCTGCACCTTTGTTCTCAAGTAGTCGCCCACATAGAAGCAAGCCCAGGCGGTTGAGCTCCCTTCGGGTTGAGCTCCCGCCTGTTTCATTTTTGGGGTTTAGCTGCAAAATTTTTTTGTACCTTAGCTTACGATATGCCTATCACAGAAGGTAGCCTGGTAACCTTAGCTTACCGCATGCGCGATGCGCAAGGGGTTTTATTGGATGAGAGTGAGCACCCTGTATCTTTTACGGTGGGGTCGGGTGAGATACTCCCCGCTTTTGAGCAAGCTCTCTTAGGAAAAGAAGCCGGTGATCAGCATACTTTCACGCTGCAGCCGGAGGAGGCTTTTGGGATGTATCGGCCCGAGTGGGTATTTCAGGTGCGGCGCGATCAGCTGCAGAGTGACTCTGACCAGCCCCTCCAGGTAGGCGAAGCCATCCAACTCTATTTAGCCGATGGAAGCGACGATGCTCCTATCCTAGCCTATGTTCGCGCGCTTACCGAAGAGATGGTGGAGCTAGATGCAAACCATCCTTTAGCCGGAAAAGCGCTCACCTACGAAATAGAGATTTTGCGCGTAGAGTAGGGTATGGAAGAACCTCGTAGAGGTTTTCCTCTTGCGCAGCCGCAAGCCGAGCGAGTTCCTACCTTAGAGAAAACCCTTTCTATCGGAGTGCCGCGTGAGAGATATCTCCAGGAGCGGCGCGTCTCGCTCGTACCCGCTTCTGTAGCTACCCTGGTCTCACGGGGCCATCAGGTCATCGTAGAGCACCGAGCGGGGGAATACGCTTCTTTTCCGGATCGCGTCTATGTAGAAGCGGGAGCTACGATTGTCTATTCCCCCGAAGAGGTTTACGAACGCGCAGGCTGTATCGTCAAAATTACTCCTCCCAGCGAGCGAGAGCTGCAGTTTTTGCGGCCGAAGCAGGTAGTTTTTTCGGCTGTGCACATGGGCTCGCTGCGGCCGGAGTTTCTGCGAACCCTCTTAGAAAAAAACGTAACAGCGGTAGGGTATGAGTTTTTGCAGGCGAAAGATGGGAGTTTGCCGCTGATGCGTATTATGAGTGAGATAGCGGGATATGCTGCGATACAGATAGCGGCGGAGCTCTTGGCTCGGAGTGGGAATGCTTTGCTGCTGGGGGGTATTACAGGGGTACCGCCGGCTCGGGTCCTTATCCTCGGTGCGGGCACGGTGGCCCTACATGCGGCGCGAGCGGCTCTGGGCTTCGGCTGCTCGGTGACAGTATTAGACGAGGAAGTCTATCGGCTCCAACGCCTCCGCACGGCTCTCGGTCAGCCGATTGCGACAGGCCTTATCCAGCCTGACCTCCTCAACGAACTGCTCCCGCAAACCGATGTGCTAATTGGCGCCCTCTACCGCAAAGGTTCTCCTGCCCACCTCGTCGTCACGGCCGACCAAGTGGCCCGCATGGCAGAGGGGAGCGTCATCATTGACGTCGCGATCGACCAAGGCGGAAATGTAGAAACCAGCGTCCAGACCACCCACGAACTGCCCACTGTAGTCAAATACGGCGTCATCCATTACGGCGTGCCTAACATTCCCTCTCGGGTCCCAAGGACAGCCTCTATTGCGTTTAGTAACGTTCTTTTGCCTATCTTGCTGCGGTTAGGGGAGTATGGTGGCATGCGGTCTTTGCTTGCGGCGGGCCATATGATCAAGTCCGGTGTGTATGCCTACGCACGCCACCTTACCAACCGTACCTTGGCCCGTATGTTTCAAATGGAGTCGCTGGATGTAGAGCTGCTCGTGGTATGAAGCACATGGCGTACATCGCTGGCGTACCGCCGTACTTACGGGGCCCTTACGCAAGCATGTACTTAGGCAAACCCTGGACGATACGCCAGTATGCCGGCTTCTCTTCAGCAGAGGAGAGTAATGCCTTCTATCGCAAGGCCTTAGCTGCAGGACAGACTGGGCTTTCGGTGGCCTTTGACCTGCCTACGCATCGCGGATATGACTCTGACGATCCCCGGGTCATCGGTGATGTAGGGAAGGCCGGCGTCGCCATTGACACCGTGGAGGACATGAAACTCCTCTTTGCAGGCATATCCTTAGATAAGGTGTCGGTCTCTATGACCATGAATGGCGCGGTCATCCCCATCCTGGCTTTTTTCATTGTAGCCGCAGAAGAGCAAGGCGTTCCCGCAGAAAAGCTCACCGGCACCATCCAAAATGACATCCTCAAGGAATTCATGGTGCGCAATACCTATATCTACCCCCCCGAGCCTTCCATGCGCATCATCACGGATATCTTTTCGTATCTCTCGCGCCACCTACCGAAGTTCAATTCCATCAGCATCAGCGGCTACCATATTCACGAGGCGGGTGCGACGCTGGATATGGAGCTGGGATTTACGCTTGCCGATGGGTTGGAGTACATACGGGCGGGACAAGCCGCAGGCTTAGAGATAGATGCTTTCGCGCCGCGCCTGAGCTTCTTTTTTGCGATTGGGATGAACTTTTTCGCCGAAGTAGCCAAACTCCGGGCGGCTCGCATGCTCTGGGCTACGCTTGTGCGGCAGATGGGCGCCCAAAACCCTAAGTCCCTTATGCTCCGCACGCACTGCCAGACCTCGGGCTATAGCCTTACGGCCCAAGACCCCATGAATAACATCGCCCGTACCGCCATAGAGGCGTTGGCAGCCGCATTAGGCGGCACGCAATCGCTCCACACCAACTCTTTTGATGAAGCGCTTGCCCTTCCCACAGAGCTTTCGGCGCGCATAGCTCGGAATACCCAGCTGATGCTCCAGCGCGAGGCGCATATTACTCGGCCCGTAGATCCCTTAGGAGGGAGCTTTCTCGTGGAGAAGCTCACGCAGGAGCTGGCAGATAAGGCGCTGGAGTGGATTCAAAAAGTAGAAGAGATGGGCGGCATGACAAAAGCCATACAGGCGGGTTGGCCCCAGCTCCAAATACAGCGGGCGGCTTCCCAGCGCCAAGCTCGCTTAGAAACAGGTGAGGAAGTTTGGATAGGCGTAAACCGATTTTTGGCCCTAGAGGCCCCCATGCCCCCTATCCTAAAGATTGATAACTTCTCTGTGCGAGAGAAGCAAATAGCTCGCCTACAAGCCGTAAAGGCTCAACGAAACTCCCAAGCAGTAGCAGATATTTTAGAGCGTCTCTATGTCGCAGCCCGGGATGGCTCAGAAAACCTTCTGGGTATAGCGGTGGAAGCGGCTCGTCGTCGGGCTACCCTCGGCGAAATCTCAGCTGCCTTAGAGCGGGCCTTTGGACGCTACCAGCCCACTGCCCAGATTGTAACAGGTGTGTATGCCCATCACTTAGCTCAAAACCCTGAATGGAATGTCCTCCAGGAAAAGGTCCAGCGCTTTATTGCGCGCTATGGTCGTCGCCCTCGGGTCTTGATTGTGAAGATGGGGCAGGATGGGCACGATCGCGGGGCTAAGGCTGTGGCTTCAGGCCTAGTGGATTTGGGGTTTGATGTGGATCTGGGGCCGCTCTTTCAGACGCCAGAGGAGGCTGCCCGCCGCGCCGTAGAGAACGATGTACATGTGATTGGGGTCTCTTCCCTGGCTGGGGCTCATGATACCTTAGTGCCGATGCTGATTGAGGAGCTAAAAAAGTTAGGTCGCCCAGATTTGCCGGTTACGGTAGGGGGTATTTTACCCCCAGAAGACCTACCTGCGCTCAAGGCCGCTGGGGTGAGGGCAGTCTTCCCGCCGGGTACGCCTATGATAGAGATTGGTCATGCGCTCCTGGATCTGTATCTCACAGCTGCTTGCGCGGAAGCCTGAGCGCAAAAGCTTTGCGTAGCGGATCAGCGCCGCTGAGGGGTGGGGATAGGCAGTGGCTCTTCCCGAATTTCCACTACTCGTACGGGAGCGATGGCGGGCAGTAGCTCGGACTTGAGGAGGATTCGCTGGCCCTCTGGGCCCGCCGCATAGCTGATGAAGCCACTTCCTAAGCCCAAGCGGGGCTCCCGGCTAAGCGCATACACATCCCGCGCCAGCGGATAAAACCCTGGCCGCAAGTATCCTGCATAGGGAAAGTAGTACCCCTTCTCTCCGGAGGGGGCTAAGGCGAAGAGCCGTACCGAACGGAGAAACTTCTGCGTGGTAGAATCTTCTCGGTCGCATATCCAAGCTACGCCAATGAGGCCGATGGCTCGGGGATTCTGTTGCACGTAGGCGATAGCTTCCGGAGCGGAGTCTACCCGATAGAGGGGGGCTTGTGGCGGCTCCCCAAGGAGAGAGTCGCGCAGGTAGCGATAGGTAGCAGAGCCGGAGCCCCCTTCCACCACGAAAGTATATGGGCTTCTGGGATTGCGTAGCCAAGCAGTGAGGGTATCCAGTGAAAGCAAGCTATCTCGGCGACTAGGATGCCCAATCACCGCAATCCCTTCCCGCACGAGGCGAGTTTGTTTGGGGCGGATCTTCTGCTCGGCTAAGGCAGCCGAGTCTGCTGGCGTGAAGGGACGCGGCACTATCGCTACCCGAAAGCTATCGGCGAGAAGCCCAGCTACCGCCTCGGCTTCATTGGTATAGACTGCGTCAATGCGAGCTTTCGGATAGGTACGATGAAACTGCTCTAACAGCGCATCGGTGGCGGGTTTGAGGGCTATGTCTATGGCGATTCGGATGTGCCCACTCGTGGGGGTGTCTTCGGGCTGGGTGTTTTGCGACGAGGTACACGCTCCGAGCCCAAAAACCCACGCAGATAGATTAGCGGCGAGCCACCGCAGGCGAAGAGGCTTTCGCTTTACGCCGAGAAAGCCGCTCCTGAACCAGCGCAGCCACATCACTGGCGACATAAATCGTGGAAAATATTCCCAGAATAAACCCAAGGAGCATCAGCAGCGAGAAGCCTTTGGTGTTTTCCCCGCCTACCAGCAGGAGGATAAGCACTACCGCGCTCGTCGTAAGCGTAGTGAGGATAGTGCGGGAGAGCACGAGGTTGATGCTACGGCTGTGTAGCTCAGCCGGGGCGAGGTTTTGCCCAGGGCGCCGCCGCTCCTCCCGAATGCGGTCAAAAAGCACCACCGCATCGTTGATGATGTACCCAATCACCGTGAGTACAGCCGCAATGGTATCCTGGTTGGCTTCTAAGGAAAAAGGCAGGATATCGGCTTGACTGAGAAGCGCATACAGCCCCAAAACAATGCTGGTGGTGGCAATCAGCGAGGCAGCACTGCCGATAGAGTATGCTATGCTACGGAAGCGCAAGAGAATATACAGAGCAATCCCCAATATGCCGAAAATAACCGAGGTAAAAGCGCTGGAACGAATATCTTCTGCAACGGTAGGGCCGATTAAAGCTGAGCGAAGGATAGTGGGGCTGGCGTCGCTGTGGTTTTTATTGAGGCCAGCTAAGAGGGCGGCTTCTACTTCGGTTTGTTTATTGGGCTGGTCGTAGAGGTAGCTGGTGCTGATGAGTACATCGTTTTTGGCGCCGACGGTTTTGATGACAGGGGCGTTCCCTTGGAAGGCTTGGGTAAGGTCAGCCCGTAGCTGGTCTAAGTTTGCGGGGCGACTCAGCGCTACTTGGAACTGATAACCACCGGTGAATTCCAGCCCTTGGCGTATGCCCACACCAAAGAGAGCTACTAGCCCGAGAACCCCTAAGCCGAGTACGATCCAACGCGAGGTACGATACTGCCGCGAAAAAGGTATCTCCGGAATGCGGCTGAGCCTACGCTCCATGCCTTCAGAGCGGAAACGCAGCCAGCTGCTCCAACGCTTAGAGGCATACACTCCCTCTACCAAAAGGCGCGTGATAAGCACGCCCGTCAGCAGCGTACCAATAATCCCGATAATCAGCGTCACCGCAAACCCCCGAATAGGCCCTATCCCGAAAGTGTACAAAATGATCCCTGCCAGTAAGGTAGTCAGGTTAGAGTCTACGATGGCTGAAAGGGCGTTATTGAAGCCGTTTTCAATCGCGCCTTTGAGGGACTTGCCGGAGCGGAGCTCTTCCAAGACACGCTCGTAAATAAGGATATTGGCATCCACGGCCATCCCAAGGGTAAGTACGATACCGGCAATCCCGGGTAGCGTAAGTACGACATTCATGGCGGCCATGACGCCTGCCATAAAGAGAAGCAGAAGTAGGAGGGCGACATCTGCGATGAGCCCCGCTGTGCTATAAAAGATCATCATAAAGGCGAGAATCGCAACGAAGGCAAAGGCGAGGGCGATGAGTCCTTGGCGGATGGTAGCTTCGCCGAGGGAGGGGCCTACCAGCTCCTCCGCTTCAATCCGAATAGCCGCAGGCAGGCGTCCGGCTTTGAGTACATTGGCCAGGTCTTTCGCTTCCTCTACGGTAAAGTTGCCCGTAATTTGGGAGTTTCCTTGGGCGATGACGCTTTGAACGACAGGGTAGGTATAGACATAGTTATCCAGCGTAACTGCGATGGATTTGCCGAGGTAGTCGGTGGTGAGTCGTTTCCAGATGCGGGCGCCTTCTACATTCATGCGCATGGTTACCATGGGGGAGCCGTCATCCGGATTGAAGTCTTGTCGGGCATCCTCAATCGCTTCGCCAGTAAGGGGGGCCTGCCGATTAGGGGTAACTCGAAGGGCTATCAAAGTAAGCACATCCGACCCCTCCTGCTCCGGCTTCACCGTCCATGCAAAAGCTAAGTTATCGGGGAAAAGTAAGCGAATATCGGGGTCATTCAAGTACGCGTTTACCGTAGCGGTATCGGTAATGCGGCTATAGCCCACGACAGGACTGGTTTCAGGGGGATTTTGGGGAGGGATAAGGACCGCAAAGAGAGGATTCTCCCGCTCAAACTTAGCGATCTTCTCGGTTTCGGAGAGGGCGGTATCTTTTCGGGTGGTGTCGGTGGGGATGGGATTTTGTTTCCCCAGAAGGAGCTCTTCGGTGGAGAGGGGCTGCTTGGGCTGGGCAGCAGTGTCAGTGGGCGATTGTTGGGTAGTGTCTGTGGGAGCTCGGCTGGCTTTTCGGGCAGCTAATTTCTCATTGGCTTTTTGTAGCAAGGGGAAGACCTCCTTGATGGTGTAGGTAGGCCAAAACTCTAACTGGGCCGTAGTGCGTAGGAGGCGGCGTACCCGTTCGCTGTCTTTCACGCCAGGTAGCTCTAAGAGAATGCGCCCTGTACCCGGCTGCCGTTGGATATTTGGAGAGACCACCCCAAATTGGTCAATCCGTACGCGCAGGATTTTGTAGGTTCGGTCTACGGCTTCTTCCACTTCTGTGCGCAGCTTGGAGAGTACTTCGCTGTCAGAAGCGTCGTAAGCTAGTCCCGTTTTGGGCCCAGCAAAAAACTGCGCCAGACTAACATTCGGACTGAGTCTTTTGAGTTCGGTAGCGAAAAGATCTACTAAGTTCCCTTCTCCTTTACGATAGCGGCGGGCAGCTTCGCTAAGGGTTTTTTGGAAGAGTGTATCGTCTGGTACTTCGCACAGGCCTCGCAGAATGTCTTCCACGCCTACTTCTAGGGTTACATACATGCCCCCTTGTAGGTCTAGCCCCAAGGTGAAGGAGTTTTCTACAGCTCGGCGATAATATCGGTAATTATCTGGGTCTTTGAGCCACTGGGTCCGCTCCTCGGCAGGCAGAGAGCTGAGCTTCCCTTCTATGCGAAACCTTTCTGCGACCCAGTAGAGATTGTACAGGACAATAGCGAAAAAAAGTCCTAGGAGGGTCAGGATGAAGGTTCTATGGCGCAGCATTGGGGGGCAAAGTTAGGGCTTTCCGATGAAGGAGGCACTCTAAGCGGAGAAAGCCTGCCACCGAGAGAGAGTCGGTGATCACGCCGGCGTGAACTTTCTCAATGGCTTCCCAGACGGGCAAGCGCAAAAGCCGGAGTTTTTCGGTAGGGTCGGGTTGGGCTTCGTGCTGCTCTAACCCCCAAGCCAAATACACATAAGCCACCTCATCGGAGACGCTATTGGAGAGGTGCATTTTGAGGAGCAGCTGCCAGTGGGCGGCTACTAAGCCCGTCTCTTCTAAAAGTTCGCGCTGAATTTCTGCGAGGGGGTCTTGGCCGAGTTTGCCGCCGCCCTCGGGAATCTCCCAGGAGTACGCCGAGAGGGGATAGCGATATTGGCCCACGAGATAGGTATAGCCCTCTGCGTCAATAGGAATGGCGCCAAGGGCCAAGTGCTTGTAATGCACTACGCCGTAAATGCCCGGGGTACCGCTTGGGGTGAGGACGGCATCTTCGCGCAGAGCTATCCAGGGGTTTTCGTAGATGGGTCGGGTGGATACGGTTTTCCAGGGGTTAGGTTCCATAATTAGAGAGAGAGGATACGGAACTCTACGCGGCGGTTGAGGGCTCGGCCTTCTGGGGTGCGATTGTCTGCGATAGGCTGGGTAGGCCCCCAGCCCTGTACGGCTAAGCGATCCTCGGAGATCCCCCGCCCTAAAAGGTACTGGGCTACTGCCCGGGCTCGGCTCAGCGAAAGCGCTTTATTCCGCTCAAAGGTGCCCGTGCTATCGGTATGCCCTGTAATTTCAATTCGCATGGTGGGGCGTTCGCTGAGAAGCCAGGCAAGCCGCTCCAGCTCCAAGAGGCTTTCTGGCGAGAGGGTGCTGTCTCCACTGGCGAAAAACAGGCCATTGAGGCGGATGATCTGCCCTACAAGAAGTGGAGCAACCGTGATGTCTTTAGAGATGGGCGTGGAAGTTTTCGGGGCTTGGCGCAGGTCTATCTGCTCGCTAATGCTGAAATAGCCGGGGTTTTGCACGATAACCCCATACAAAGTGCCCGTAGGTAAGAGAATTTGATAGGCTCCTGTTTCTTCGGCTGAGATGGCCGTACCTTCTAAACGGCGCTCGGTAAGGTCATAATACCGCAGTTCGGCGCCGCCGATGGGACGGTTGGTGTTTTGCTCCAGCACGCGTCCCTTTACGATTGCGGACGGCTTAGGCTGAAGGGCTGGGGGCAAAGGGGCGCGATAGATTTGCTTACCCAGTTTGGCGGCAGAGTCGGTGGAGACAAAGTAAGCCACCTCGGGGCGCGTAGCGGCAAACTTGAAGTAATAATCATCTGCGTCAGAATTGATGGGCTCTGGGAGGCGTTGGGGCGGGGACCAACGCTTCCAGGTGTCGTCCAGTCGCCGAGTAAGGTAAATATCCATACCCTTGGAGTCGGGGCGGCCATTGGTAGAGAAGTACAAGCTTACACCATCTGGAGCGAGAAAGGGGGTAATCTCATCACCAGGGGTATTGACGGTAGGGCCGAGGTGGAGGGGTTCGCTCCAAATTTTTTGCTCGGGGTCGTAAAAGCTTACGTAAAGGTCTTCGCCGCCGAGCGAGCCGGGTCCGCGCATAGAGAGGAGGAGGGTGCGTCCATCCCAGCCGAGCGCGGCGGTGAGCGAACTGCCGCTCTCGCTGTAGAAGTTTTGGACTCGCAGTTGGACGGGCGGCGTCCATAAGTCCCCCGATAAGCGCCGAGCTAACCCCAGCTCACAGGAATTGCGGGGGTTTTTGAACTCCTTATACATCAAGAGATACTGCCCATCCGGCGCAATACCGAAGGGGATATTACCGCGGGGGTCGTTGAGGCTAGTACCGAGGTGAATAGGTGGGCCAAAGTCGCTCAGAGAGTCTTCCCACTGAGCGTAAAAAATGTCCTGTGCGCCGAAGCCCATGGGGTCATCCAGACGCCAGAAAAAAAGCTGACGGCCATCGGCAGACAGAACAGGCGCGCTCTCGTCGCGAGGGGTGTTGATAGTAGGTGGAAGGGGGGTACGTTGCCCCCACAGGAGCCCCAGCAGGAGGATGCGGGCCATGCGCATGGACGCGCGAAAGTAGCTATTCTGTATGAGCGAGCAGCCGCACGAGGCGCCGCCTCGGGTATGCAATCAGGGTCAGGGGGAGCGCAAGTCCTATGCCCACTCCCGCTACCGCAACGAAAGCCGACCCATACCAGTATATCGGTATAGTAGGGATAAGGTAGCTTTCAGGGTCTAGCTGAATCCACTCCCACCGCTGCTGAGAATACAAGAGCAAGGCGGCTAACCCTTCTCCTATGAGTACGCCTAAGCTTAGCGAGAAGGTTGCCTGATAAGCCGTGAGGAACCACAGCTGTGAGCGCTGCGCCCCTAAGGCCCAGCATAGCTCGTAGCGTAGCCGCTGCACCATTTGCAGCACTAGAAACGCCGAAGCTGCCGAAAAGAAACTGAGCCCTAACACGATGGCGAGAATAACTTCCACATTCTGCTGGATAAGCCCTATCCAGTCAAAAATATCCCGAAACACGGTCTCTACGGGCAGGATCTCATAATTATAGGGAAGCTGCCAGGAGAGGGCTTCTGCGAGGGAGTCGGTAGAGGTAGGAACGGTCAAGAAAAGGTGCAGGGTATGGGCTTGGGTAGGCCCCCAGTCTAGAAGAGTCCGTCCCAGCTCAATTGGCACGAAGCCGACATAGCGGTCCAGCTCATCTATATGTGCTTCATAGAGGGCGACTACCCGCAGGCGGCGTACCCGAGGCGGGTCGGCAAGCCATAGCGCCGTAAGGCGATCGCCCACTCGCACCCCCAGCTTTTGGGCTACGGTTTTGGAGAGGATAATCAAACTATCCCCTTGCCAGAGCGTGGGCGGGGTGGAAAGTAAGTCCTTCCAGGGAGTCTGCCACCAGGTGGGGGCCACAGCCACGAGGTTAAGCCCCTCATAGCGCTGGCCAGGCCCTTCCAAAAGCATGGGAAGGTGTATGGCGGCTTCGGCTTTTAGGCCAGGTAGGGGAGGGAGATCCCTTATGTCTAAAGGGAGAGGTCGGCTTTCCTGCTCCTCTCCGTAGGCCCGTATCCATAACCCCCCCATGTAGCCATAGAGCCGCTCCGTGATAGCCTGACGGAAGGAATACGCTACATCCAGTACCAGTACACATGCACAAGCAGCCAACGCTATCACCCCCACTTGAAGCCCAAAAATAAGGCGCTGCCTACGCAGCCCTTGCCCTAGGAGGAGCTTTCGGGCAAGCGGTCCGATCCGGAAATGGGCTCGGAGAGAGGATACAAATGTCGCCACCGATTGAAGTAAAACAAGTATCGCTGCTCATACGCTTTTCGGCCCAAGCGCGCATAGGACATGAGGTGCATTTGCCTTTCGGCTTCGGGGACGCTTTGCGTCCACTTCTCGGGGTCTATGCGCTTTTCGCGGAGGAATTGGAGCAGGTCTGACTGCATTCCCATGCCGAGGACGGGACTCGAACCCGTACCGCCTTTTTCAGGCGACAGGATTTTAAGTCCTGCGTGTCTACCGATTCCACCACCTCGGCTCAGAGCGGCAGACGGGACTCGAACCCGCGACCTCAACCTTGGCAAGGTTGCGCTCTACCAGCTGAGCTACTGCCGCAGTGAGGGCAAAGATACAGCTTTTTTGACAAATGCAAGCTTACCGCATAAGTACCATCTTTCCCCATCCGCCCTTGAAGTAGGAAGAGAGCCCTTCCTCCCGACGCTCTAAGGAAGCCTCGCCGGGCATCCGCACGATGGTGCGATAGAGGTATACCCCGTTTGCAAGCCGGTCGCCATGCTCATCTGTGCCATCCCAGGCGTATGTCGTGAGGTGGCGCCCTAATCGCACTTCTCCTAAGGCCTTGAGGTCAATTACCTTCACCAACCGACCTGTAATCGTGTAGATGTGTATCTGAAATACCTCTGGCAGCACAGAGCCCGTAAGCTCGTAATAGAAGCGGGTAGCGGTAGAGAAGGGATTGGGGTAATTGATGAGGTACGTGAGCGTGTTTTCGTTGATGATGCGGAAGCGCACTTCGTAGGGCTGGCCGCCAGAGCGATTGCGCTTTTTGTCAAAGGCCTCTACGCTAAGGATATACTCGCCGTTTTCTAAGCGGTCCGGCCGAAACTCTACTCGGGCGCGGTTATCGGGCAGCTGGGCCGAGAAAAACCGAAGCCGCCCCGAGCTGTAGCTGATGCGCTCGCCTAAGCTGCGATCATCTGCCTTACGAAGGCGTACCGTTACAGTGGCCGTGTCGTCCAAGGCTAAGAAGCGGTTCTCATCCTTCACCTCAATGGTAATGATAGGCTGGGGCGCTACAAGGTCACCATTTTGGATGCGCTGGCCATCAAAGAGCACATCTACGACAGGGTTGATGCGGTCTGTGCCTACATAAAATCCCGCTTCCCAGCGATTATTGACGAAGGTGCGTTCGCCGAAAAGGGGCTTAGGATTGGCGATGATGCGTAAGCGATTCGCTCCGCCAAGCCCTAAGCTGGAGAAGCGATAGCGGATAATCATCGTATCCAGTCCTGCCAGGGGGCGATACTGCTGCCAGCCGAGCGTATCCCATTCGCCTGAGGCCTTTTGCACGAGAAAGAGCACTTCTACCCTATCGGGCGTGGTGGCAGAGAGGAGGTTCCGAAGGCCTAATTCTACATAGAGCGACTCGCCTTCTTCCACGGTATCACGCCGCAGGGTCCAGCGTAGGGCTGGGTCTACCGCTAAGTCGGTAAAAGGCTGTGCGAGGACATACCAATACCGCAGTTGAGGGGTAGCATTTCCGCTCGGGTCTTGGAAGTGGCCTTCCAGAAGTAGGTCCGTGTAGGTGCC
>CALKJV010000161.1 GCA_937995505.1 uncultured Bacteroidia bacterium
GTGAGGGGTTTGGGGAGGGGAAAGGGTACCCTACCTTTGTGCCCAAGCTATAGACAACTTTTCCCCCAGTATGGCAAAGGTTATCCACTGCATTCTCAACAACCTTTTCTATGACCAGCGGGTGCATAAGCTAGCTACTACTTTAGCCCAGACACATGAGGTAGAGATAGTGGGGGTGCGTACGAAGCGAAACGAGGTCCAGCTGAGCCCACGAGCCTACAAAACGCATCGGGTGTGGGTGCCGATGCGGCGGGGAGTGGCTTTTTTCGGGATAGCTAACCTGCAAATATTCTTTTACCTTCTTTTACGGCGTTGGGATGCGGTAGTAGCTTGTGATTTGGATATTCTGCCTGCCTGTTGGTTAGCGGCTCGCTTGCGAAGAAGAAAAATTCTCCTAGACAGTCGGGAGCTTTATACGCAGACTTCGTTTCAGTTGGGCAAGCCTATCAAGCGTCGTATCTGGCAGTTTTTGGAGCGCACTCTGTACCCGAGCACGCCCTATATTTTGACAGTGAGTCCTCCTATAGCGCACTACTTCGAGCGAAAGTACAGAAGGCCCGTATGGGTAATCTATAATCTCCCTTTACGGGGGCGGGGCTTTGCCCGACCTCGGTTAGAAAATCGTCTTCTTTTGTATCAAGGCATGCTCCATCCTCATCGGGGATTGGAAGAGCTTATTCTGGCCCTTATGTATGCCCCTGAGTGGAAGCTGTGGATTTTAGGTGATGGGCCCCAGCGCAATTACTTAGAGGCACTCGTACAGCAGCAGCGGCTGCAAGAACGGATACGATTTTTCGGACTTGTGCCTTTTGAGGCAGTAGCTGGCTACACGAAGAAAGCCACCTTAGGCGTGTCAGGTGAAGTGCCCCGGTCGCTCAATCATCGCTATGCCTTGCCCAATAAAGTTTTTGACTACCTCCAGCAGGGCATTCCAGTGCTGGTCGGCGAAGCGCCCTTAGTGCAAGCCCTCGTACACCACTATGGATGCGGTTACGCTGTAAAGTCATGGCAGCCCAAGGAGATAGCTTACGCCTTAGAGCAAATCGGAGCTTCCTTGGGAGAATACGAGCAGAAAGTGCAAGCGGCTCGGGCCGCAGCAAAGGAACTCCATTGGGAACGCCAGGAGCCATGTATTCGCACTTGGCTCCAGCTGGCTTTGGAAGGCAAGCCTTTGCCGCCTCAGCGTACTCTGGAACCCTGCGCTTCAGTAGCAGCGCTGGAGCAGATATACGAGAGAGCTTCTTGAACTTAGTCTAACTCACTCGGCCGGAGGTCCATAGGTCCAGAGGCCTCAAAAACATCTCCTTTCCTTAGGAGATACAGCCGAATGCTGCCCCAGCTGCTCAGGTTCTCCTCTACGAAAGGCCGTGCTATGCTATCTAGCTCTCGGTCGTCGGTATAGAGGTACTGTGCTCCATCCCGAAGGGCCCTCTGCAGGAGAGCATTTGCCCGATGGAGCGAGTCTATGCACCAGCCCTTTTTATGGAGGTAGTACAAATAGATAAAGCACGATACATCCAAGCCTACCACGACTCGGGCAGTATCGGGTACAGCGGCTTGGAGAGGCTTTTTATAGCAAAGGAGGTCGGCGTTGAAGCCCGGCCGGCTGGGATCCCACCGATGGTGCATGCGAGCCCATGTCCCTACAGGTGCCAGCGTAGTAAATACAAGGGGTAGTACTGCCCACCTTTTCCCTTCTAGCCATACCGAAAAGGCTGCTGTCGTGGCTATGCTTAGCCATGCGGTCCATGGGAGGAGGTAATAGTCATGAACATACCCTAAGGTAGGCATCTCGTACAGCGTGTACAGGGCCAAGGTTGCACCCAAGATCCAGAAGGGCTTCTGCCGGGGCTGCGCTAAGCTCACTAAGCCCCGAAGGAAGGGCACAACTAGCGCATAACCCAAAATGGTCTCGGGTAGAAGGGAAATGAGGTGGTGGTAGAGGAGGTGCAAGTAGCTTCCCAGGGAAAAGCTATGCGCAAATAGGCCCTGAGTGAGTCCTCGGTCTTGCCATATGGTAGAAGCGAGTCCGTACCATAGCCCGGGAAAGAGGAGTACGAGGGGAGCGTATGCTACAAGCCAGAGGAGTTTTTGGCGGGGGGTGCTGGAAAAGAGCGCTTCTGCTGTGGGGAGCGCCCACAGAAGTAAAAAAGGGAGCTTTACGGCGCTACCGAGGCTGAAGGTAAGGCTTCCGAGGAGGGGATACCCTTTCCGCCACAGGGTTAGCCCACACAAGCTTAAAGCCAAAGCCAAAACATCTGGCATGGGAGAAACGCTATAGTAAAAGAGGGCTGGGGACCAGAGAAAGCCTACTGCTCCTAAGGTGGCCACTCGGGGTGGGAAGTAGCTGCGTAGGAAAGCCCAGCAGCCTGCCACCGCAAGTAAGAAAGCGACGTAGGCCCCCACGCGGCCTATCTGACTAGGGTGGGTGCCGAAAAGCTTGGCCGCAGTGGCGAGGCTCCATTGGAAAAGCGGTAGCTCTACCCGAAAGATACCCTCTGTGGAGCCTCTGGCATCTCGGCGGGGGTTCCATAGGCGAAAGTCCTCTTCATAAAAGCTGACCGCCGTAGCCATAGTTTGGCATTGCCGCCAAGCGTGATAGCCAAAAATATCCAGTTTGAAATGCGAGCTGTGTAGAGCGATGTGGAGGGCGAGGTGAGCGGGTAGAAACAGCTTCCAGAAGTAAGCAGAGAAGCGCAGCACCAGTCAAAGGTAAGAGGGTGCGGAGCGGCTCTCCTGCGTATCTTTGAAGCGATGGCAGAAAGGACCCTTTCTCGCCCGAGCTGGCTGCGGGTTAAGCTGCCCTCCGGCGAGAATTATCGCTTTGTACGGCGGGTAATTGATACACACAAGCTGCATACGGTCTGTGAGAGCGCCCATTGCCCGAATATGGGCGAATGTTGGGGAGCGGGTACAGCGACCTTCATGATTTTGGGTAATATCTGTACGCGTTCATGTGGGTTTTGTGCGGTGCTTACGGGGCGGCCTACCGAGTTAGACTGGGAAGAGCCCGAACGCGTCGCTCAAGCCGTAGAGCTTATGCAGCTCAAGCACTGTGTCATTACTTCTGTCAACCGCGATGAGCTCAAAGATGGCGGAGCGGAGATTTGGGCTCGCACCGTGCGGGCTATTCGCCAGCGCATGCCAGAAACCACCATAGAAGTGCTCCTCCCGGACTTCAAAGGCAATTGGGATGCCCTTTATCGGGTCTTGGAGGAGCGGCCCGATGTGGTTTCGCACAATATGGAGACAGTGAAGCGTCTCTACCGACAAGTACGCCCCCAAGCCAAATACGAACGCAGCTTAGAGCAAATTCGCCGCACAAAAGAGTACGGCCTCCGCACTAAGTCGGGGGCTATGCTAGGCCTTGGTGAGACTCACGAGGAAGTCCTAGAACTCATGCGAGACCTCGTGGAGCACGAATGCGATGTGCTTACATTAGGACAGTACCTCCAGCCTACCCCAGCTCATTTGCCGGTGCAGCGCTTCGTACCGCCCGAGGAGTTTGCGCAGTATGTAGATATAGGGTTGGCGATGGGATTTGATTACGTAGAGAGTGGGCCGCTGGTGCGCTCCTCCTATCACTCGGAGCGGCATGTGAAGCCTCGGAGTTCATGAGCTTCCTACACCCTGAGCTTTTGTGGGGGCTTTTGGCCCTGGCTATTCCTATCATTGTACATTTTTTCTATCTAAGGCGTTCTCGGCGGTATGAGTTTTCGCAGGCGCTTCTGGTGGAGCGGCTTCAGCGGGCCAGTAGGCCTTATTTGCGGCTGCGGCATTTGATTCTACTGCTTCTGCGTTTGGCGGTGGTAACTGCGATAGTGCTGCTATTTGCTCGGCCGTATTGGGGGGCTGCTGCCGAGAGCCGTTCTGAAGGGGCTTCGGTGCTCGTGGTGGTGGATGTGTCGCCCTCTATGCGTCCTGCTTTTGAGAGTGCGCTTACCTTTCTCAAGGAGGTCATTGCTCGGGATCCAGCAAGCTACGAGTATCGGCTCTTGAGTACAGAGAGCTACCTACCGAAGGGGGGCTTCGCAAGTGGGCGGGTTCTGATAGAGCGGCTGAGTCAACTTGAGCCCATGGATATGGGGCTACCGCTGGATGCTCTTTTAGAGAAAGCCGATATGTTTTTTGTGGGGGCTAGCTACACTCGGCGAAAGGTATACCTGCTTTCTGACTTCCAACGCAGTTCGGTGGGCCAGCTTGCGCGCATTCCTGCGGCGGCTTTGGGCCAGGTAGTGCTTCTGCCCGTACCGGGATTTTCTCCAGCAAATGCCTACATAGACTCTCTTTCCCTAGAGGGAGTGGGGGGGGGGTATCGCCTTCGGTATCGCTTAGCTTCTCGGGAAGCGCGGACCTATACCGTAATTATTGGAGGGCAGAAGCGCTCTCTGCCCCCAGGGTGGTACGAGGAAGAGTTACCTATAACGGCGCAGGTTAGCTCCTTACAGCTTTCCGTAGAAGGGGATGGGGTAGAGTTTGACAATACGGTGTATGTAGGGCTCAACCTACCGCAGGGCGAGAAAGCTACGGTAGTATGGATGGGGCCTCGGGAGGGGCAGGCGGCTTTTGCGAAGCTCCATCGGGTTTTAGGAATAGCCGCTAAGCCAGCCGAAGGGCCGGGGATTTGGCAATCGGCTTCGGTGGGGGTAGGGGTGATTGGGCAGCTGTCCGAAGGTGCCCTTACTTGGGCCGCTCAGGGAGGAAGGCTCGTGCTTTTCCCTCCCGAAGGCCTAACCGAAACCGCTTGGCCCCGATTCCCCCTATCGGAGCGCATCACCTACGAAGGAACGGTACCGCTTGCTTCGGCTCTAGTTTCGCTTCGGCCTGTGCTAGACCCTTTCTGGGAAGGGATTTTTATCTACCCGGGGCGCACACCTGCCTTTTTAGCGGAGCCGCTCCGCTTGCGCACCGTCTATCGCTTTCAGCCGCAAGCTGCAAAGCCCCTACTTCAAGACGATCAGGGGCATACGCTCCTCTGGGAAGTGCCGTGGGGACGGGGCCAGCTGTATGTTTTTACCTTTCCTTGGTCGGTAGCTTTGGCTGAACATAGTCTTTTTCTGCCCCTCTTTGCGCGCTTTTATCAAGGCATGCGAGTGCCTACGGTGCTCTGGGTCGCTCGCTTAGGCCAGCGGCAGGATTTTTTCCTACCAGCAGAAGCCGCCGAAAGCCCACCTACCCTTCGAGAGCAGCGTTCTGGCGCCGCATACATCCCTTCTTTTGAGCGCCGAGGCGGTGAACTCGCTTTTTCTGTAGGCGAGCATCCTATTCCTGCCGGACTTTACGAAGTGCGCCTCGCCGAAAAGCCCGTACGCTATTTAGGTGTCAATATAGCTACACAGGAGTCGCAAGCAGAGTTTTTGGATGCAGCGGCTTGGGAAGCAGAAGGCTTTTCTGTGGAGGTGCGCACATGGGAGGGAGGAAGTGTGCGCGCATATGCTAAAACAGGGGGCTGGCGCAGTTGGTGGGGGTGGCTCCTTTTGGCTTTGGCTCTTTTAGCCGCAGAAACCTACTGGGGACGCAAGCTGCTCAAGCCCGCTACCGTACCTGTACCTTGAAGCGCCGCCGAATCTCCTTGCCGTTAGAAGGGTAGTAAATTACTTCGGCCTCGCCCTGAAACCGCCTCTTCTCTAAGGTCGTTTCCAGCTCCAGCTCGCCATGCTCATTGGCATCAAAGTGGGTACCGCCCGCTTTTTGCCCAGCTTTGAAGGCGCGGATGATAAACTTTGACTTCGGGCGTAAGCCAGTGATGTGGATAGTGTACGTCTTGCCGCCCTCTATCACCAGCGGATCCTGCCAGGTAAAAGGCGCTCCGTTGATGCGGATGATAGCCTCTTCTCGGCGGACTACCTGCGGGGCTGGAGCGGCGACTTCCTCATCGCCAATGACTTCATCGGGGTCGTATCCCCCTGTCTGAGCCCAAGCCACAGCGAGGAGAAGGCTCACCAGGATTCTACCGCGCATATGCCGCAATTTAGTACATTTGACCAAATGGCCTCTTCTGTGGGTGAAGTAGCTGCGCTGCCTCCCGTGTACTACCGCTGGCTTAGTCTGGTGCGGCGCTATCCGATGTTTGATGTGTGGCGTGAAGGGGTTCTGTGCTCCGTGCGGCTTACGCGAATTTTGGAGCCCGGACCCGAGGATCGAGATGTTTTCACGCATCGCTATCGCTTACGGGAATGGCTTCCAAACTCCTACCTACCGCTGGGATATGATGCTTTTGGGAATGTTCTTCTATGGGACCTTCACAATGGGGCTGTGTTTTTTCGTTGGGGGGGCTTCAAGAGCACAAATGAGGTGCGCGTGGTAGATACCTTGGAGGATTTGTGCGAAAAGCTGTATTACCGACCTATCCGATGAAGCTTATTTCTCTCCTACGCTGGGCAGACTCTTACCCCTATTTTTACTTTCAGCTGCAGGGTAATCCCCGAGATGAGCTATCGCATTATCGGTGGCTAATGGCTGTGGGCAAAAAGCCGTATAAAGGCCCTTTTCTGGAACGCGGCTGGTATGTAGGCGGCTGGTCGTATGAATGGAAAGCCCCATACAAAAAACCGCTGATAGATTTTCCTCGGACGGCATTTTTTACACCTATTCTGGTGATTGCTTCGGAGGATGCGCCAGAATGGGAAAAGGAGCCGCCTACGAAAGATCCTGTACGGCAGCTGCGCTTTCTGCAGAGCTCCCTGTCGGAGCAGCAGTTCCTGTGGTCGGTAGAGCGCTTGCGGGAGCATATCGCTCGCGGCGAGGTGTATCAGGTAAACCTCTCTCTTAGCCTCCTCTGGGAGGCAACAATAGATCCCTTAGCTGCTTATGTAAGGCTTTTGGAGCGTTCGCCGATGATGACCTTCCATTATCTTTTCAAGTGGAATGACAAGTATGTGATTGGGGCGTCACCAGAACGGTTTTTCTGGCAGTGGCGGCAGCTTGTAGCTCAGCAACCTATAAAAGGCACTATCGCCCGTGGCGACTCTTGGCGAGCCGATATAGAGCAGATACACAAGCTACGCCGAGACCCTAAGGAGCTCGCAGAGAATACCATGATAGTAGATTTGGTGCGAAATGACCTTCAGCAGGTCTGCCTGCCTGGTTCTGTAGAGGTGCCGGCCCTTGCTGAGTTACAAACCTTTCCGGCGCTGCATCACTTAGTTTCTACGGTGTATGGTATCAAGGAGCGCGAAGTAAGCTGGGCGACGGCGGCGGCGAGTCTCTTTCCAGCCGGTTCCATGACAGGCGCCCCCAAGCGTGCGGCTATGGAGTATATCCACCGATACGAGCCGGTTGGGCGGGGGATTTACTCCGGGGCTTTAGGATACTTGTCAGCAGACGGTCTAGCAGATTTTGCTGTGGTTATCCGCAGTTGGGTATATGATAAGTCGGATCGCCGCTTGCTTCTACAGGTAGGGAGTGGGATCACCTACGACTCAGATCCGCAGTCAGAGTGGCGAGAGAGCTGGCTTAAGGCGGAGAGGCTCCTTCAAGCCTTAGGCATACCTACGCCGGTTCTCCCCGCCTGAGGTAGCGGGGGGGGTGTGATCACTTCTATTACCAGAGCTTAGGTATTGCGGTCTTGGAGCACGGAGTGGTCGCGACGAATTTTCTCTTGCAGCTCCATGAGGGCATGAAGGAGCACTTCGGGACGAGGGGGGCAGCCCGGCACGTATACGTCTACGGGCAGAAACTGGTCAATCCCTTGCACTACCCCATACACCCGGTGCATACCGCCCGTAGAGGCGCACGCGCCCATGGCGATGCACCATTTGGGTTCAGCCATCTGGTCCCAGATACGCTTGATAGCGTGAGCCATCTTATAGGTGCACCAGCCCGCAACAATCATGACATCCGCTTGCCGGGGCGAGAAGGAAAACCGTTCCATCCCAAAGCGGGCAATATCATATTTCGGGCCGGCGGAGGCCATCATTTCTATGGCGCAGCAGGCGAGCCCCATAGGCATAGGCCAGAGAGAACCCGCACGCGCCCAGCCTATAAGGTCATCTAATCGGCTAAGTAGAAAGCCTTGCTGCGAGAGGGCTTTTTCCAAGTCCATACGCTTGCTAACAAAAGTACGTCTCAGAAACGGAAGTTGTAGGTAAGCGAGGGCACCCAGCGGAAAAGGTACAGGTTGTAGGCGCGTTGGAGGTTGGGGTTATCTTCATCTCGTCGCAGCCGCAGCGCCCACATATTCCGCCGGCCGTAGAGGTTGTACAGGGAGAAGTTCCAGCTAGATTGCCAGCGGCGGTTTTCCTTTGGGCGAGGTTTCCAGGTTACCGAGATATCCATGCGGTGATAATCGGGCATACGGCGATTATTGCGCTCATTGTACACGCCGACGACCTGGCCGTCAAATACATACTTGGCAACAGGCAGGGTGATGGGACGGCCTGTGGCGTAAATGGCCGTAACGCCTAGATCCCACTGGCTATTGAGTTCATATTGTAGGACTAGGTTGGCTTGGTGCGGGCGGTCTACATAGGATGGGAAAGGCTTATCCACAATCTCAGGAATGTATCGGAAGCTGCGGATATAAGCGTAAGAGACCCAGCCGGTGAGGCTGCCTGTGAGTTTTTGGACCATCCATTCGCTGCCGTAAGACCACCCGCGCCCCTGTACGAGGTCGCGCTCTAAGAGCGGATTGAGGAATACTTCAGCTCCTGAGCGAAAGTCCACGACATTTTGCATACCGCGGTAAAAGACTTCCCAGGAGAGATCCCAATTATGGCCTTTCCAGCGGGGAACACCTTGTAGGGAAAGGGCGATCTGGTATCCGTCTTGGCGGCGGACATTAGGAGTAGTGGGCCACCAGATATCCGTAGGGAGGCCGATGGGCGAGAGGGTGGCTACGTGCAGAAACTGCTGCACCCGACCGGAGGCGGCTTTGAGCGCCCAGCGTTCGGAGAGGGCATAGCGCACGCTTACGCGTGGCTCAATGCCCCCCCACGCATCTATAAGGCGTCCATTTGGGAAGCTCAGGGTATCTCGCACCTGCCGCTC
>CALKJV010000162.1 GCA_937995505.1 uncultured Bacteroidia bacterium
TTCGCGAGCCAGGAAGGTAACGAAGCTTCTAACGGCTTCCTTCTCCTCGTCGGTGAGGGGCTCTTGGTCTAAAAGCTCTGGACGGAAGTACGCTTGCGTAAAATGCGTGTGGGTTTGCCCTGAGCGAAAGGCCGAGTGCTGCAAGATGAAGCGGATAAAATCTATGGTAGTTTCTACGCCGATTACGACAGAGTCGCGCAGGGCGGTCTCTAAACGGTGGATAGCGGTAGCTCGGTCTGGGCCCCAGGCAATTACTTTTGCTAACATGGGGTCGTAAAAGAGGGGAACTGGCTGCCCTTCGGTGTAACCATTGTCAATGCGTATCCCCTCGTGCTGGGCTAAGGCGTACTTGTACAAGGTGCCGGTGCTGGGCAGGAAGCCTGCGCGGGGGTCTTCGGCGTAAATGCGCGCTTCTATAGCGTGTCCGTGGCGTGTGATAGCTTCTTGGGGGTAAGGGATAGCTTCGCCTTGGGCTATGCGCAGCTGCCATTCTACAAGGTCTATGCCGGTAATAGCTTCGGTGACGGGATGTTCTACTTGCAGGCGGGTATTGACTTCTAGGAAGTAAAATCGCTCTTCTGCGTCCACGATGAATTCCACGGTGCCTGCTTGGGTATAGCCTGCGGCCTGCACGAGACGAAGGGCGGCTTCGGCCATGGCTTGGCGGGTAGGCTCGCTGAGGGTGGGGGCAGGTGCTTCCTCAATGACCTTTTGGTGGCGCCGCTGGATAGAACACTCCCGCTCGAAAAGGTGCACGGCATTCCCGTGGTGGTCGGCAAATACCTGTATCTCAATGTGGCGGGGCTGCTGGATGTATTTTTCCAGGAAGATGCTAGGGTCGCCGAAGGCGGCTTGGGCTTCGCTGCGGGCCCGCTGGAGGGCCTCTTCAAGCTCAGCGGCGCTGGTCACCTGCCGCATGCCCTTTCCGCCGCCTCCTGCTGCGGCCTTTATAAGCAAAGGGAAGCCTATTCGCTCTGCTTCGGCTAAGGCCTCGCCATCCGTAAGGGCTTTTTCAGTACCGGGCACGAGGGGTACCCCCACCGACCGAGCCAACGCTTTCGCCGTGACTTTATTGCCCAGCCGTTCCATAGCGTCTGCGCTCGGCCCGGTAAAGATAATGCCGGCCCCTTCTACCGCTCGAGCAAAAGCCGGGTTCTCCGATAAAAACCCATAGCCCGGATGGATGGCCTCTGCGCCTGTGGCTTGCGCCGCAGCTAAGATTTTGGGGATATTGAGGTAGCTTTCGGCGGCAGCATTTCCCCCGAGGAAGTACCGCTCATCGGCCATTTCTACGTGGGGGGCATAGCGGTCGGCTTCGCTATAGACGGCCACCGTGCGAATCCCCAAACGCTGAGCGGTGCGCTGGATACGACAAGCGATCTCTCCCCGATTAGCTACCAAAAGCTTCTGGATGCGCCTCATGGCCTCTATTTACGGCGGAAAAGCGGATGTGCCTGGCGCGGGTCGCGCCCTTGATTTTGTAGCTTGCCCATGCTTTTCATGAGCTTGCGCATCTGCTCAAATTCTCGTAAGAGCTGATTGACCTCTTGGACGGTGGTGCCGCTGCCAGCGGCGATTCGGCGCCGACGCGAGCCATTAATAATTAAGGGGTTGCGCCGCTCCTCCGGCGTCATAGATAAAATAATCGCCTCTATCCGCTTGAAGCTGCGCTCGTCTATATCCACATCCTTCATTTGAGCGAAGCCAGGTATCATGGCGAGTAGGTCTTTGATGTTGCCCATTTTGCGGAGGGTGCGCAGCTGGTCCAGCATGTCTTCTAAGTCAAACTTGTTTTTGCGGAGCTTTTCTTGGAGTTTTTGGGCTTTTTCGGCGTCAAACTGGGCTTGAGCGCGTTCCACGAAGCTCACGATATCTCCCATGCCGAGGATACGGCTTGCTATTCTGTCGGGGTAGAAGGGGTCTAAGTCTTCGGGTTTTTCGCCGGTGCCGATGAACTTGATAGGCAGGCCCGTAGAAGCCCGAAGCGATAGAGCGGCCCCGCCCCGTGCATCGCCATCCATTTTGGAGAGGATGAAGCCCGATACCGACACGGCCTCACAAAACGCCTGGGCGGTAGTTACTGCATCTTGGCCGGTCATGGCATCCAGCACAAGGAGCACTTCGGTGGGGCGGATGGCTGCTTCCATCTTCTTTAGCTCTTCCATGAGTTCGGTATCAGGGGTCTGGCGGCCTGCCGTGTCAATGAGAATCACCTCTCGGGCCTGGTTTTTTGCGGTAGCTAAACCGCGCTGTACCAGTGCTACTGCATCGGTCGCCCCTTCTTCCCGATAGAAAGGAACCTCAATTTTTTCTGCAAGCACCGCCAGCTGCTCCATCGCTGCGGGGCGGTAAATGTCTGCTGCCACGAGAAAGGGAGCTCGCCCCTGCTTTTTGAGATAGGCAGCGAGCTTCGCACAAAAGGTCGTCTTCCCCGCCCCATTTAGTCCTACGACCATATAAATTGTAGGGGGTACAGGCGCCCACTTTAGGCCTTCTTGCTGCTGCCCTAAGAGCTGTACCAGCTCATCATACAGAATCTTCACAAAAAGCTGCGTCGGCGTTACCGACTTGATGACTTCCTGGCCGAGCGCTTTTTCTTTGACCTTTTCGGTGAAGTCTTTGACGATCTTGTAGTTTACGTCGGCTTCTAAGAGGGCTCGGCGAACCTCCTTCACGGCATCGGCGATGTTGGCTTCGGTAAGGCGAGCTCGCCCTGCAAGACTCCGAAAGGTTTGGCTTAGCCGTTCTGCAATCGCTTCAAACATACTGGGCAAAGATAAGGCCTACTTTACCTTTGCGCTATGGCGCTGAGCCCTGCGGAAAAAGCGCAGCGGATATTACCTGTTTTAGAGGCTCGGTACGGAAATGCTACGACAGAGCTGCATTACCAGACTCCCTATCAGCTTGCGGTGGCGGTGGTGCTTTCGGCTCAATGTACCGATGTGCGGGTCAATCAGACTACTCCGGCTTTTTTTGAGCGCTTCCCGGACTTTGCTACCCTCGCCCAAGCGACTCCAGAAGAGGTTTTCCCCTACATCCGAAGCATCTCTTATCCCAATAGTAAAGCTCAGCGGTTGGTGCAGTTGGCTCGGGCTGTTATGGAAAAGTACGGAGGGGAGCTGCCTAAGGAGCCCGAGCTCTTAGCCCAGTTGCCAGGTATCGGCCGAAAAAGCGCTAATGTGATTAGCTCTGTACTCTGGGGCGCAGAAGTCATCGCTGTGGATACCCATGTCTTTCGGGTCAGTCGGCGCCTCGGCCTAGCCTCAGGCAAAACCCCCGAAAAGGTAGAAGCTGAACTGCAAAAAATCAT
>CALKJV010000163.1 GCA_937995505.1 uncultured Bacteroidia bacterium
GCAGGAAAAGGGGCGCTTCCAAAGCCATTATGTGCAGAAAAGCCGTACCTGATAGCTGCTGACCTACTGAGAGGTGTAGGCTTTGTAGAGCTACTGCTGAATCCCACTGAAGGTGCGAGCAGCGAATGTGTACAGGCCCCCTGCCGCTTCCCCCTCCCATGAGCGGACGGTACGGCTCTAAGGCAGCTACGACCTCGGTGCGGTGGACCGAGTCTATCTCTATCTGCAAACCCTCAGCTCGGCTCCACGCCAGAAGCGGGCGGAGCGTACCCACTTTAGCCCAGCCAGAGGCAGCCGCTAAGCTCCCTGTAAGCCAGAGCGTATCTCGCGTAGAAGCCGTTAGAAGGAGGGTTCCTTTTCGTTGGGTAAGGTTTAGCACGCCGTGCCCTTGCCCCCGAAGTCCCTTCAGATGCCATGTGCCAGCCACTTGGAGGGAAGTAGGGCGGCCGTAGAGGTGAAGGTTTACCTGCCCAGCCCAAGTCAAGCGCCCTTCCAGCTGAGGGGCCTCTAAGCCTACCCCTTCTGCACATACGGTATAAGTGCCCTCCCGCCAGCGCCCCCAGAGAGAGACGGTGTAGGCAGGCAGATTTATCCAACCGCTAAGCCAGACCCGCTCCAAGATCGCAGCCGCAGAAGCCTCAGGCAAGATAGCCGAAACCGTAGCCGTATCTAATTCTGCATGGAGCCAGCCCTCAGGCCGCTCCCAGGCAAAGATATCCCCCCAAAAATGCAGCCGCCCCGAGTCACTGCGCAGATAGAGGGTAGTAGCCCGCCAATTGTCTGTAGCTTTCTCGTACTGGCCCTCTACCTCTATCCTCAAGCGAGTGGGGAGAGGTAGGCGATTTTCCCGAAAGCATACTTCCTGCACCCTCAGCTGGGACTGCATCTCTCGCAGAGCCACAGAAGCCGAATCAATCTCTACCCAAGCCGCTGCCCTCTCCGCCGCCAGCGACAGCGCCAGCCCAGCTCCGATATTATCCAGCCAGAGGTACAAAGAGTCTCCTTCCACCCAGAAGCGCTGCGGACGGGGGCGAGCCGAACGCCGAGGAAAGAAGCGAAAGTTTTTTTGCGCTTTGCCCAGCCGCACAAAGCGTAAAATAGCTCCCCTAATTCGCACTGTGTCTAAGCGGATTCCTTGCCCTTTCAAGGTAACTTTTGTCAGCTCGGCTGCCCTCAGGCTATCGCCCGGCAGCGTGCTGGCCAGCTGCACCTGCCGCAGCTGCACCATCCAAGTCTTACCCTCCCAATAAAGGGCTTCCACTTCCTCTACGGTTACAGCGGTGCCTACGAGATACGATAGGGCCTTTTCTGCGCCCCAGCGCAGCACCACCTGCCTGTGCCACCCAACTGCTATCGCGCTAAGCAGGAGTAGGTCCAAAACTGCCCACTTCCTCATAATACCCTACCTTTGCTCTCTATGGCCCAAGAGCCCCAACACGACCCGAATGTGCTCAATGTAGAGCTTACAGAAGAAGTAGCCAGCGGCACCTATTCAAATTTAGCCATCATTTCCCACACGCCAGCGGAATTTGTGATTGACTTTTTGCAGGTGCTGCCCGGCTTACCGAAAGCCAAAGTGCGCTCTCGTATCATACTCTCGCCTTATCATTACAAGCGACTTTTGCTGGCCATGCAGGATAACTTGGCCAAGTACGAGAGTCGTTTTGGGGAAATTCAAGCGCGCGATGAGTGGTTTCCTCCGGTATCTCTGGGGGGGCCTGGTCTGGCTTAGCGCATCGGCCCAAACCCGGCCTAAAGTCGATACCCTCCCGCGGATTGACAGCGCTATCACTCCCTTTGAGGCACATCAGCAGACTATCATGCGCCTCATCGCCTACCATAGCCCCGAATTAGATACGCTAGAAGCTTTGCTGCGTAGCTACCGCGATACGCTCAACCAGATGATGGAAATCGCCCGCTACCCAAAGCGACTGCCATTTTATGTAGACTCGTTTCGCACGGTTACGGGGCGCATCCGAGCCGGCAGCGAAGCTATCCTCGGTCGGCTCAAGGACTTCCAGTATGAGTGGCTACCGCACCAGTACGCCCTCATGGCGGTATACACTCGCTTCGGAGAACTCAAAGTCGTCCATCGACTTACCCCTTCGGTGCGTGAGACGCTGGCAGCTTACCGCGCCTACTTGGACCGTATGGTCGCCCTCAACCAAAAAATCGCTGAAATATGGACCGATTGCGACTACCTCTTGCTCTCCAAACTCAAGTAATCTTAGGCTTTCTAAGCCTAGCCTTTGCGCAGCAGCCGCTCAAAAAGCCTAATACCTTTACGCTCCACTCACTGACCCGAGAAGGCGAAGCCAACCTCAAGATCCGGTATGAGATCCCCTTTGATGGCATGGTAGAACTGCGGCTCTTAGGCGCGAAAGACTCGGTGATGTACTTTTTCCAATGGCCCAGCCCTAATGGCAAGCGAGAAAGGACCCTCCCCGGCGCAAAAGGGCTTGCCGGCAGCTACCGCTACCGAATCACCTACAAGGGAATTGACTACACTGGGCAAGTAAACCTATAAGCTCTCCTGGGCGGCATACACACTCGGAGGCAGCTGCCGGAAGTTCGTTTGGAGCCGTGTAAGAACGGCTATGATGGCTTTTTGCAGCTGGGCTTGCAGCTCAGGCGACTCTAAGCGCTGGGCTACATGCCCTAAAACGCTATCCGTGAGAGATTCTAAGGCTGTTTGGCCGGCTTCGCTGGAGAGGTAGGCTTCGGCGTGGGTCAGCAGCTTTTCGGTAGTTTGGCGGGCGACCTTCCGTACGAGGGGCAAAAGCCGCTCTCTCGGCAACCCAGGAATAGACGGAAGCTCTCGAGCTAAGCCCTCTGCTACGCTGTCTTCTACGAGCTGGAGGAGGGCGGGATTGCGCCGAAGGTTCCCTACCAAAGGGCCAGCCTCTCCCGCCACTAAAGCACGCAACACAGGCCGAAGCTCTGCTAAAACCCCCGCTGACTGCTTCAGCTGATCTCCACGAGCTACATCACGCTTGATCTGCTCTAAAATCTGAAAGGCCACCTCATTGGAAATCGCCTTCGCAATCAGCCGCGACTGCTGAGTAAGGAAACGCATCACCAGCGTATTAGAGAAATTCACCACCCGGCTCCGATTGAGCCGCACATATAAGCTCCAAATCCGCAAGAGACGAAACCACCGCAAGCTGCGCAGCGGAATTAGCGCAAGCACATCATACCAGTGCGCCACAGGATACATCCACCAGTAAGCGTAGCGGCGAGTCCGTATAGAAACAAACCATGCTCCCCAAAACTCCAGCCAGAAAAACACCAGAAAGGGTAGGTCCAACCGCCAGAACTCATCTACATACTCGCCAGAGAGGTCGTACTTGCGGTAGTAGTTTACACTGAGGAGGTAGTGCAGCTCTTTCCGATAAAAGTCCAGGTGCAAGGCGGCATTCGTTGGGCTCAAGGTCCAGAAACGGCGAAAGGCGGCGGTACCGCTGAGCCTTTCTCCGTAGTGGGTTTGTACGAAGGCTTTGACTTTGTTTTTGAGCTGCTCCTGGTAAGCCATAAGCCCGAAGCGCTCGTAGGGCCGTTCAGAGAGGATTTTCGCCGAAAGTGCAAAAAGGGTATCGCCAAAAGCCGCAAGTTCAGCTTCAGAAAGGGTGCCACCGCTCTTCTGCCATCGGAGAGCTAAGCTATCGGCCAGCTTCTGATAACTCTCGGTGGTCCAGTGCGGCTCTATGCCTTTGTACAGATCATACCAGGCTGCGATGCTTGGAGCATGCCGGATGTAGCGCGGTCGCAGCGAGATGTAGGTAAGGTCAAAAAGCACCAGAAGGAGGTTCAGAACCGCAACCCCTAACATGAAAACATCCCACAAGAATAGGAGGCGCTCACGACTCACGCAGCGAAGGTACACGGAGAAAGGCATTTCTTTGCGGGGTGCGTTTGAGCTGGATGGTGCTACTTTTTGGGCTTTTAGGCTGTGAAGGTACCCGAGAAGCCCAGCCAGCGGCCGAAGCCCCTCTGCAAGCGGCGGAGACTGTATCCGCCGAGTCACAGGCCGAGCTGTCTAGCAGCTGGCGGGTCTTTCGCCGAGAGCACCTCCCTCACCTGAAGGGACTTCGCTGGGCGCTTATCCTACACCGCCCTACGCATACCCTGATTGACAGCATGCGGGAAGCCGGCGCCGAAGTGAGCCTCGTTTACGCCCCTGAACACGGCCTTTTCGGACAAAAAATCGCCGGCCAAACCGTCTCCGACACGACTTACCAGGGCCTGCGTATCATCTCTCTCTACGGCCGCCGAAAAGCCCCTACCCCCCAAGAGCTCAGCCAAGTAGACGCAGTACTTTTCGCTTTGCGGGATGTAGGGGTACGGCACTATACCTATCTCAGCACCCTCGCGTATGTACTGCGAGCCGCCGCCGAAGCCAAACGCCCCGTATGGCTCTTAGACTTCCCCAATCCTCATGCCCATTATGCTTATGGGCCTCTACTGGATAGCTCGCTGTTTTCGTTTGTAGGACTTCATCCGACTCCGCTCGTGTCTGGCCTCACGATAGGCGAATATGCCCAGCTCCTAGTAGGCGAGAAGTGGGTACCGCCAGGACAGTTACGGGTTATTCCTTGGGGGGGCTGGAAGCGAAAAGCACCCTTACCTGAAGACAGGCCCTTTTTTACGGAACCGCCTTCTCCTGCGCTGAAAGACCCCTTCGCTGTGGAGCTGTATCCTATTCTCGGCTGGTACGAAGCGACCCCTTCCCTAAGCGTAGGACGAGGTACAGAGAGGCCCTTCCAACAAGTCGGCCTACGCAAGGCACATCCCGTCTTCCAAGCCGAAACCACCCTCTATGGCTATCGGCTTCGGCCTACTTCCTTTCAACCCGCTGGCGACCCCCATACCTACTATGGCTGGCAGATAGAGCGCCTCTATTCAGGACCCATACGCCCGGATAGCCTTTTTCGGTTAGGCTTTTGGCTTTTACGAACCCTACGCCAAGCCCACGGCGAAGAAGAACCCTTCTTTCAAGAGGAGCTTTTTGATAAGCTTTTCGGGAGCCCACTTCTGCGTTGGATGGAGGAGAAGGGGCTGCCCATAGATACGCTCTATCAGGCTTTTTTACCCCCCAAGGCGTGGGAAGACCTTCGCCGCAAGTATCGCTTATACCCCGACTGAACGAAGCCGCTCTTCAGAGAGCAGTGCAAGTAAGGCCGACGGCTGATTAGGTGGATCCATTAGCCAAGCCCGAAGCCCAGCAGCCCGAGCCCCGGCTATGTTGGCCGGGCTATCATCTATAAAGAGGGTTCGCTCAGCAGCCCATCCCAAGCACTCTAGCACATACCGATAGGTATCGGGGTCAGGCTTGCGCCGCCCTATGCGATTGGAAAAAAAGACCTCTACAAAATAGGGCCTCCAAGAAGCGATAGCGGGCTCCACCTCATCTAAGT